>NZ_APGP01000068.1:0-1352 GCF_000404025.1 Caldicellulosiruptor sp. F32 | reverse complement strand
TATGAGGGTCAATACTTTAGAGGTGTTTTTTGGATTTCTACTGAAAAATCAATAGATATATATCAGTTTCTCAGGCAAAAAGAGGTTCTATTTTTTGTTAAGTTGACACCTCAAAAATATTTCTTCATAATATGTTGTGAAGAGATTCCTATAGACTATTTGCATTATCTTCATGATGGTATCATCGGGATAAGCAATCTTCACACGGAAGATTCACTTATTAGCAATGTTTTTTCCCAGGCTAACGAAGCCGCTTACAATACATTTATTTATCAATATAACGGTGTCTTTGAATATAGCAATCCCTGCTATAGCATAGTTAACCAACTAATTAATGATATTTCGTCTGCAATAGAAAAAAAAGATAGTGAAAATTTGAAAAATATATTTTTCAATCTTTCAGGTTTCTTTAAGAGTAATAAATTAACTATTGGAGATGTTACTTATTTTTGGAATCAGCTTTCTTTATATCTCAATAAACTTAATCCTTCAGAATATAGTGATATGAATATTATGGAATATGATGAAATAGTGGATATTTTTTGTAATATCGAGAATATGAGTGAATATTTGTTAGAAAGAATTGAGGGTGTTATAACGAAAAATAAACAATTCGAATATTGTTCAAATGAAAATTTTTTGAAATTAATAGAATACATAGATAATCATTATTCTGAACCGTTAAGTTTAAAGGAATTATCAGCAAAGTTTTTTATCAGTCTCAATTATTGTTGTGAGCTATTCAGAAAAGTCATTGGTTGCTCTTTTACAGAATATTTAACTAATTTGAGGATGAAAAAAGCAGAGGAGCTTTTAAAGACTACAAATTATTCAATTGCAGAAATTGCACGCCTTGTTGGATACAATGACTATTATCACTTTAATAAAGCTTTTAAAAAATTTTATGGTACTCCTCCAGCAACTTTCCGCAGAAGTATTCAAAAACAAATTGGAAGTGATAAAAGATGAAACTTCAAAATTTAAAATTGAGTAATTTAAAACTCAAACATCAACTTTTATTATTAATCTTCATTTCTATTACGATTGTGATTTTCATACAAGTACTCTACTATATAAGATTTCAAGTTATAATCAGAAAGTATACCAACGTGTATGCGCAAAATTCTATTAATCAAGTTGAAGAAACCATTTATACTACTCTTAAAACAATTTACAAATCTGGTTTAACAATAGCCTATAATAAATACACTCAATTATTCTTAATAGATAAACCTTTAAATCAAGACATAGATACTCAAGAAGAATATTATCAATATAGGCTTGAATTAAGTAGATATCTTACAGAAATGATGAGATACATAATTAATTCAAACGAAAACATAAAAGATATT
>NZ_APGP01000067.1:0-514 GCF_000404025.1 Caldicellulosiruptor sp. F32 | reverse complement strand
GTAAACTACTTGAGCAATGCAAGAGCTTCCTCACATTGTGCTGTCTTATCTGAACTATGAGGGATGTAAACTATTGGAAATTACGTGATTATGGTGAAGAAGCAATAGTCTTATCTGAACTATGAGGGATGTAAACAATTATGCTGCAGGTAGTTCTGGTGGTAGTGATGGCCGTCTTATCTGAACTATGAGGGATGTAAACTTAAAAAATCCAATAACAGCAGGTGATACATCTGTTAGTCTTATCTGAACTATGAGGGATGTAAACACTAATATTTTGAGCAACAAAAACATAATCAACACAAGTCTTATCTGAACTATGAGGGATGTAAACACTAATATTTTGAGCAACAAAAACATAATCAACACAGTCTTATCTGAACTATGAGGGATGTAAACAAAAGGCAAACTCAAATAATACTTTACAACGTCAAAGTCTTATCTGAACTATGAGGGATGTAAACGTAATTTATTAAAGTATTTGTCAAGGGCAGGCTACGGTCTTATCTGAACT
>NZ_APGP01000066.1:0-10773 GCF_000404025.1 Caldicellulosiruptor sp. F32 | reverse complement strand
TACAAAACACAAAACCACAATTGCAAGGTAATTTCTCTGATGTTCAAATAGCCTCTTTGATATTCCACTATTGTTGGTTGTAACAATGTATCTCCAGTTTTCAAAGTAAGGAATCTCTGTTGATAGAAGCTTTTCAAACACAATGGTTTGATTTTTCTCTTCCTTCAAAAGGTCGCTGAGTCTTCCAATCTGATTGTAATACAAAAGATCACTAAAATATACTGTGTCTTTTTCATCTGCTATAAATATGTGACCATCTTTAAACGTGCTCAAAATACTGTTAAGATAAACTCTGTTTAGGTCAATTCTCAAAAATTTTTTAAATGTGCTATTTTGGTATTTCGGAACATACTGTTCATAAAAGTTGAGATTTAGCACAATTGAAACATATGGTCTTTCATTCTCAAGACCACTTAGCACATAGAGATTATTGTGCTTTTTTTCTCTTTTTTGAAAAAACTTCTTATATTCATCTGTCAAAAATGCAAGTCCATCGGCATTAAGTATGGTAGGATTATCACTGTATATTGTTATTTGCGAAATCTGAGGATACAGTATTCTTGCGTTTTGAAGTATGGGTTTTATGTTCTTCTCGTACGCATCATAAAACTCCTCAACAGACAAGTACCGGGTATTTACAGTCTCAATTACTCTCGGGTCCGAATATATGGTATACGCAAGATTGATTGCAAGCTCAATAGCTTTCTTGAAATTCGAAATTGTCATATTTGATGCATTTTCAAGCTGGCTGTGGAGCTTATCGTTTATATAAAAATCAATCTGCGAGATAAATTGGCTGCTTAAAATTAAAAGTGGAATAAATACAAATATAAAAAATATGGAAAATATCTTCTTAAACAGCGGAATATTGTTCAAAATTTTAACAATTTTGCCCATGAGTCTTCCCAGTTTCTTTCAGGCATGTGGATATTGATTTAATTATACCATACTTCTTGTTACTCTTTTATACTACCAATTGTAAGACCATGAATAAAATATCTTTGCAGGAATGGATATACAAAAAGTATGGGTACTGTTGCAACGATTGTCATGGTTGCACGGATAGCAGTTGGTGTCACAGTCCTACCAGAAGATGTAAGTGATGCTGAAAAGTCGGGGTTTGTTGATGCAGATTGAACAGACTGTAATATCTTTTGAAGCTCAAATTGCAAGGTTGAAAGTTCTGGCTTACCGGAGTTATACAGGAATGTGTCAAACCATGCATTCCACTGACCAACCGCAACCCAAAGTGTCACAGTTGCCAAAACAGGAAGGCAAAGTGGCATTATAATCTGAAAAAGTATCCTGTATTCGCTCGCACCGTCAATCTTTGCTGACTCAATAAGACTTTGAGGAAGCCCGTCTATATAGCTTCTTATCACAATTATATTGAACGCGCTTACCATACCAGGCAAAATGTACACCCAGAACGTTCCAACAAGATGAAGATTTTTCATAAGAAGGTATGTGGGAATAAGACCGCCGCTAAAATACATTGTAAACACTATAACTCTGGATATAAACTTTCTGAATATATAGTCCTTTCGGCTAATTCCATACGCAACCATCAAACATGAAAGAACATTTGTGATGCTCCCTATGACAGCCCTCAAAACTGATATAAGCGTTGCATGGTATATGTCAGGATTGCTGAGGATGACTCTATAGTTGTTAAGTGTAAATTTTCTTGGCCACAGATATATTCCACCTCTTATGGAGTCAAGCGCATCGTTAAGAGAAATCGCAAGTATATTCCAAAAAGGATATAAAGTAGCAATCATCACGATTATCATGACTGTATATACCACAATGTCAATGATCAAATCCTCTGTTGTCCTGTACTTTGCTGATGTCTGCACTTTCTAAAACACCTCTCAATAAAGATTTTTAAAATACCCTTTCACCTTCGCCAATCTTAGATGCTATCTTGTTTGCAGTTGTAACCAGAATAAGGCTTACAACAGAGTTGAAAATACCTGCTGCTGTTGCATATGACCATCTTCCACTGCCAATACCATATCTTAAGATGTATGTCTCAAGGATATCTGAATAATCCAATGTTGATGGTCTTTGCAAAAGGTACATCTGCTCAAACCCAGCGTTCAAAATCCACCCAACGTTCATGATAAGAAGAATCTTGACTGTGGGTAGAATACCTGGCAAGGTTATATACCATATTCTCTTTAGCCTGCCTGCACCGTCTATGCTTGCAGCCTCATAAAGTTGCGGGTCGATATTTGTCATTGCTGCTAAGTATATAATTGCGTTCCAACCCATCTCTTTCCAAACCTCAGTAATTGGTGCTATGAACCAGAAATATTGAGGTTCGCCTAAAAAGTTAACTGGCTCTTTTAGAATATGTAATTTGACAAGAAGCTCGTTTATTATTCCATAGTCAGGTGAAAGTACTGTGTATATAATGTTTGCTGCAACAACCCATGAAACAAAGTGTGGAAGATAGGAAATTGTCTGCACTGTCCTTTTAAATAACATGTTTTTTACCTCATTCAAAAGTATGGCAAAGGTAATGGATGACAAAAAGTTGAATATGAGTTTCAAACAGCTTATGACCAGGGTATTTCTAAGCGCCTGGAAAAAATAAACATCTGAAAACAGGTCTACAAAGTTTTTAAATCCAACCCACTCTGACTTTTGAAAACCAAGGTATGGTTTGTAATCTTTAAATGCTAAAAGCCAGCCCCACAGGGGAAAGTAGTTAAAGATCAGTACCATAATCAAAAAAGGAAATGTTAAAACAATTAGCTGGCGTTGGTTGTAGATTGTTGAAAAGAATCCTTTCTTAGATGACTGCATCTTAGATTTCCTCCTTAAAAGCTTGTTGAGTCAATTAAACTAAATACTCACGGAACACCTGTAGAATTAGGTGTCCCGTGAGCTTTAAAATACCAAACTCCAAAATACCAATTAGTTCCACTCTTTGAGTCTTCTCTGAATCTCCTTTTGTCTAAAGTCAATTACTTTCTTGAGAGGAATCCTCTTCATCTTACTCAGGTATTCATTCCAAATCTTATCATACTCACCCGGTTTTGCCATTATAGCTTTTGTGATGTATCTTCTTTGCAGGTCATCAGCTTGGTTCTGGATTGCCTGCAGATCGTCTGGAAGCTTGATATCCCAACCATATCCATACGGTGAGTTCCATGTTGGTGAGAATAAATCTTTGAATGACTTAATCTTATATGCTTTTAAAACCTCTTTCTCATATGGTTTATATCTTGCTTCTAAAGCTTGGTCTGAATAGTCCCAAGAAATCTTTCCGCTCTTGTCTGAATATGTCCAATCAAACGGTGGTCTTGGGAATGCAAACCAGATATTTCCGCCAATGCCTTGTTTCTTTCTGTAATCTGGGTTCATGTAGTTTTGAATCTGCTGTGCAGTCTTGTACATCTTTCCATTCTTCACATAGTAGTCCTGGCCCTGGATACCCCAGTTGATAAGTTTCAAGATGTCTTCCTGTGCCATTCTGTCCAAGAACTTGAACGCTGCAACCGGGTCTTTGCACTTCTTTGTAATTGAAATGCCAGCACCTGTTCCCATTGTGACAACGTTGTATTTGTCTCTCTTCACACCTTTTTTCAAAACTGGCATTGCGATTGGAATTCTGTCATAGAGTTTTTGTTTCTCAAGAGAATCAATAGCTGATTGAATCTGCCATCTTTCATCGTAAAAACCAACAACCCTACCTGACGAAATCTTTGCTAAGTACTGGTCATAGTTTTGTGAGAACATCTCTTTGTCAAGAAGCCCTTCGTTCCACATCTGATTTAAAATCTTGTAATATGTCTTTGCATATGGCATTGTATAGCTGTCTTTTACAACACCTGTCTTTTCGTCAATAAGCCAGCCACCATCGTTTGGATAGCCTTCAAGTCTGAGTGGCTGCTGCATCAGTACATAAATTCTCCAGCTGTCAGTCAGCGCTGTAAAACCAATCGTCGGCTTTCCATTGTATGTTGGATGTTTCTTGACAGCATCTTTTACAATCTTAAAATATGTGTCAATGTCCCTTACAACTGGCCATTTGTTCTCTTTGAGAACGTATATAGGTAGCCAGAACCCAGCAAACGAATAGAGCGGGTCAGACTCTTCTCTGAAAGGTGTGAGATAGTAAATGTGCCCATCCTTTGGATATTTGAGTTTTTTAAGCGCTTTTGTATCATACCACTTTTTGATGTTCTTGCCGTACTTAGCAATGTAATTATCCATCGGAACTAAAGCTCCTGCTTCAATGAACTTGTTTACAACGTTGTGTGCATTGATTAAATCCGGCAAGTCACCACTTGCAAGCATGATACCTGCCTTTGTTTCCTCGTCACTGCCAACAATAAACTCAAACTGGAGCCGTACACCTGTGATCTGTTCAACCTTTTTACCAATCGGTGTCTTCCACACGTCAACCGGCTCTGCGTTAGAATCTCCCCAGTAAATCTTAAAAACTATTGGTTTCTTGGACGCTGCTATTGCCTTTGTTGGAGCACTTAAAAACCCTGGAACAATGATGGTCATCAAAAAGGCAATAGCAACCAATAAAGCAACCCTTCTTTTAAACATAATCAATCCTCCTTTTTAGAATGTAATTTTTGTATAGAAAAACTGCAAAACAACTACATGTTCATTATAAAATTTGTGGTGCATATTTAACAACCCGAGAAACTTAATATTTTATACCGCAGATTTTAGATTTTACTTTACCAGTAAATAAACCAATTTCAAGTTTGGAAAACATCACAAAATCAAAAAGGCCAGCAGTTTTGTTCTACTGCCGGCCTTTTTTGTATGTTTTTATCCTCCATATTTTTATTATTCCTGACTTTCTCTCATGAGAAGTTCAATTATATCCTGAACATAAGCAAAAGCAAGGTTTACAACAGTGTCAGCGCCTCCATAGTATATTGCAAGTCTTCCTGTGCTTGCGTCACAGAGTGCTGCGCATGGAAATGCTACATTTGGAACGTCACCCACGCATTCATAGTACTCCTGCGGTGAAAGAAGATAAGATTTTGACCTTGCCTTTACAATCCATGGTTTTTCTAAGTCCAAAAGTGCTGCACCAAAGCTATATACATACCCGTTGCAAGAAAGTAGCACTCCGTGATAAATCAAAAGCCAGCCTTCGCTTGTCTCAATTGGCGTTGGCCCTGCTCCTATTTTGAGTGATTGCCAAGGTGTGTAGCCTGCTGACATTACATGCCTGTGGCAGCCCCAGTGAATCATATCAGGGCTTTCGCTGTAGAATATATCACCAAATGGTGTGTGCCCCGTATCTGATGGGCGGGAAAGCATCGCGTATTTGCCGTTTATCTTTCTTGGGAAAAGCACACCGTTTCTGTTGTATGGCAAAAACGCATTTTCAATCTGATAGAACTTTTCAAAGTCGAATGTATAGCCAACACCAATTGTCGGTCCATGATAGCCATTACACCATGTGATATAGTATCTATCTTCTATGAAAGTTACTCTTGGGTCGTATTTATACTCACTTACAAGCGGGTCTCTTGTCTGCTGGATGAAGTTGATTGGTTCATCGTCAATCTCCCAGTTGTAACCATCCTTGCTAAACCCACGTCTGATGTTCATTCTTCTTGCCCTGTCATCTACCCTGAAAACACCTGCAAACCCATCTTTGAATGGAACAACCGCACTGTTGAAGATGCTATTTGCATCTTTTGCCTGATTTCTCTTGATAATCGGGTTGTGTTTAGACCTCCATACAATATCCTTGCAGTCTTTTGGTCTTTCTTCCCATGGCATGTTTGGAAGTGATTGCCCTATAATTTTAATATCCATTAGATCTTTCCTCCTCCATATTTTTTGATTTATGTGAATTTAAAATTTTACCCGACCATCTTGAAAAAGTATTATTTCAAAGCCTTAACTGACTCTCTTACGATAATTTTGCCTTTTATGAGCATCTTGCCGTAATGCTTTTCTCCTTGCTTTATCTTTTCAACCATCATCTTGGCTGTTCTTCTGCCCATCTCTTCCAAATTCACGCGGACGGTGGTAATTTTAGGCTGCGAGAGCACTGCGTGAAGACTGTCATCAAATCCCACCACTGACACATCATCCGGCACCTTGTAGCCACTTGATTTAAGCTTTTCTATAGTAAGATAAGCAGTCTTGTCACAGTTACAGACAAATGCCGTCGGAAGGTTTTTGGGCAATACAATATCTATGAAATTGTTGTTGTCATCCCTGTCTTTTATTATCCAGTCCTTGTTGAGATCTATCTTGTTCTCCAAAAGCGCCTTGTAAAAGCCCAGGAACCTGTCCTGGATACTGCTTGTTGCATAGATGTTCCCTACAAATCCAATTTTAGTGTGACCATGCTCTATTAGCATGTTGGTTATCTCGTATGTTGCGTAAAAGTTGTCTGTAATGACACAGTCAACGTTAAACTTGTCACAGTAAAAGTCCAAAAATACTGTCGGGTAATTATAACTTAAAATCTTTTGAATGTAGTCAAAACTCATCTGACCTAAAATAACAACACCGTCTACCTTCTGTTCCAAAAGCGCGTTGGGGACAGATAGTTCATTTTCGTCTGACTGGCTTATGATGTTGAAGGTTGTTGTAAAGCCGAGCTTCTCTAAGCTGTTTGAAAGATGCTTGTAAAGATCTATGTAGAAATAGTCGTCTTTGCCATAATACTTTTCTGACGATATCACACCGACGGAATACGTTAGGTTTTCTCTTAACATCCTGCCTTTTGCGTTGTAGATGTAACCCATCTCCTGGGCAGTCTTTATGATTTTCTCTTTCAGGGATGAACTGATATCAGGGCTGTCTTTGAGCGCCTTTGACACTGTTACTTTGGAAACACCAAGCTTTTCGGCAATATCTTTTATGGTAACTCTTTTGTTCATAGCAACTTTTTACCCCTTCAAATAAGGCTTTATAAGCCTTTTCTTTTTTACTTTCTATTATACTTTATTTCTCTGTAACTTTACAGGGTCAAGCTCGAAACTTTTAGTCAACCCTTTTTATTATCTCCAAACACATTCTGCCATTGTGATATGGGCACTTCCATTGCTCAACAATTGGCATATTTACAGCTTCTAAATCCTCATTTACCTTCCACAGCCATTCAGAGTTCTTTCTTCTGTCAACAAGATGCTCTTTTATGAACTCCCATGTCTTGATGGCTGCAACTAAATATTTTTCCTCTTTTGTCTTTTGATATGCATTGAAAAATCCAACAACCGTCTCTGCTTCAACCCACCAGATTTTACTCCTGTCAATCCTATCTTCTATCATTTCATTTATAAGACTTTGACCATCAAAGGCTTCTTTTAAAGTTATCTGGGCAACCTCTAATGCGAGCTTTTCAACCTCCTCTTTTAACTTTTCATCCTTCAGATACTTGGCAGCTTGGTCTAAAAGCCAGCTTGCTTCAATGTCATGTCCATATGATACTGCTTTTATAAGTTCGTTCCAGTTGTCATCGCAAAATACCTTGAAGTGACCTGTTCCTTTTTTGTAAATCTTGTCAACAAAGAGTCTTACAATCCACTCAAGCGCTTCATACACATCATCAAGCTTCAAAACCCTGTAGAGGTTTGTGTAGCTCTCCAGTACATGAAGATGTGTATTCATTGTTTTTGAGGCAATTACTCCATTTTCGCTCAAAAACCTGTTTTCTTTTTCTTGCCAGTTTCTCTCAAACTGTTCTGTGTATCCATTTTCCCTTTTGCATTTTGTCTCTAAAATCTCGAAAAGCCTCTTAGCCATATGAAGAGCTTCTTCATCCCCAGATGCTTCATAGTACTCAGAAAGCCCGTACATGCCAAAAGCCTGAACATAGACATGTTTTGTCATATCAAGTGGCTTACCTTCATGGGATACACTCCAGAAAAGTCCATCATAGTCTTTGTCCCAAAACTTGTTTTTTAAAAATTCAAATGCATGTGAAGCCAGCTCTTTGCACTTTTCATTTTTAAGAATATTGTAACACGCTGAGAAAAACCACAATATCCTCGAGTTCAAAATGCAACCTTTTTGAGCTTTTCTGTGAATGTTAAGATTAAAGTCCATATATCCATAGTAGCCACCAAATTCATCGTCCTTTAAACTTTGCCAAAACGGTATTATCTTTTCTTCAAGATGAGCTTTTAAATCTTCCTTAAACCTTGTAATATCCATTTTTTCACCAGCTCACTTAAAAGTTTAGTAAATGGGTTACTTAATCGTTCACTTTATATTTCTATATTAATTGTTTTTTTATATTCTGTCAATTGTTTTTTAAAAAAGGGCTTATCCAAAGCTGAAATTGGACAAGCCCCTGTGAATTCTTATTTGCTTTTTTGAAAGTCCTACTTGAAAAGAAGGGTCAAAACTGCTTTGAGAAGTTCCTGGAAATTATTATCTAAAAGCCCATCTTCTCTGTGAGCAGGAGTTAATGCAACTACTTTGCCCTTGCCAAAATTGTGCCACCACCCTGCAATTGAACTGCCGTCCTCCGATTCAGAGTAAAGATAGATATTGGTATTGTCCTTGTCGCAAAAAACAAAATAGTGTTCATCCATAATTTCAAAATCAAACTCTTTGTTGTCAAGAGTAGCTTCACGGGAAGAGTAATATCTTACAGGTTTATGATTCTCTGGATGAAACTTGAAATACCCTCTCACAAGTTTGCAAAATTCTCCCTCTTCAGGGTATGAAGCAAGCCCTGAGTGCCATACAAAAAGCCTTCCACCGCCTTCAACATACTCTTTTATTCTCTTTGCCACATTTTCTGTCATCCAGCACCTTACAGCTTCATCCTGTGGATTTATCCTGTTTTCTGCAGAGATTACAATTGCATTCGGGTTTTGTAGAAGAAATTGCTCAAAGTTTTCAATTGATGCATCTATTATCTCGCAGTTATCTAAAGCAGCATCTGTGGCTTGCTTCAAGGCTTTGAGCAGGTTGTCATGGCTGTGGTAAAAATCTCCAACCAAAGCCAAGATCCTTTTCATATTCTTACTCCCCTCTTCCACAAAAAAATATTTCAAAAGTTCTCCAAAAGTTCTAAGATGAATTTGAGCTTATTGGTACTTTCCATGTAAGCATATCTTCCGCCTGTGTAATCCCCTTTTTGAACAACATCAATTCCTTCTTTTTTAAGATTTTCAATCTTCTCATCCATGTTCTTTACAAACACACCTATATGGTGAATACCCTCACCGTGAGTTTCCAAAAACTCTCTCCATGTAGAAGGATTCTCATCTGGCTCAATCAGCTCAATCTCTATGTTTTTGAAGTTTCTGAAAAATGCAAGTTTTGCTCTGGCATTTGTAGGATTTCCTTTATATTCTGTGTGTGTTTTTTCATACTCTTCAGTTATAATAATTTGGGGCATTTCAACTCCAAAAAATTTAGCAAAATCTCTTGCAGTCCTTTCAATATCTCTAACAATTATTCCTATCTGCACAACAACATCTGTTCCCAAAATTTCGTTCGCCACCTTTTATGCCTCCTTTGAAATTGTTTACATGACAATATTGTATCTCACTTTGTTAAGTTATTGGTATACAAATTTCTGCTTTGTTTTTGCACATTTTCGATAAAACAGCTCTCAATATTTTGTAAGTTTAACTTGATCCCAGTTCATTGAAATAACTACATAAAAGAGGTAAAATAATTTTGTAGGTAGGGCATGTAAGTTTAAATAAAACATAG
This sequence comes from Caldicellulosiruptor sp. F32, assembly GCF_000404025.1. NCBI lineage: Bacteria > Bacillati > Bacillota > Caldicellulosiruptorales > Caldicellulosiruptoraceae > Caldicellulosiruptor > Caldicellulosiruptor sp. F32. Next base: position 1,092 of record NZ_APGP01000066.1, on the reverse strand, counting down.
TAAGGTCAAAATTTTAATAAAAAGATTTAAAAAGAGGGTAGGAATGAGAAATGGAGATAGCCAACGTTGCAAGAAGGATTATCCAAAACATATCAAAGGTGATTGTTGGAAAAGAAGCTCAAATTGAGCTTGTAATAACATCTCTTTTTGCTGGCGGTCATGTTCTTTTAGAGGACGTGCCGGGCACAGGAAAAACAATGTTATCAAAGGCTCTTGCAAAATCCATAGATTGCAGTTTCAAAAGAATTCAGTTCACACCAGACCTTCTACCATCAGACCTCACAGGGATATACTACTTCAACATGAAAACCCAAGAGTTTGAGTTCAGACCAGGTCCAATTTTTACAAATATACTGCTGGCTGATGAAATAAACAGGGCAACTCCGAGAACACAGTCAAGTCTTCTTGAATGTATGGAAGAAAGACAGGTGACAATTGACGGTATCACACATAAGTTAGAAGACCCCTTTTTTGTTATTGCTACTCAAAACCCCATTGAAATCCAGGGAACATATCCTCTTCCTGAGGCACAGCTTGACAGGTTCTTGATAAAGCTCAGTTTAGGATACACAAACAAAGAAGAGACTATCCAGATGCTCACAAGGTTCAGAGAAAAAAATCCTCTCGATAGTATAGAACCTGTTGTAGCCAAGGATGAGGTAATAATGATTCAAGAAAAGATAAAAGAGGTGTATGTAAACGAAGATATTCTATCTTATATATACGAAATTTGTCAAAGCACAAGAGAACACGAAATGATTCAGCTTCCTGCAAGCAACAGAAGCTTCATTGCTCTTATGCGTGCATCGCAAAGCCTTGCAGCTGTCCGAGGCTATGATTTTGTTCTTCCTGATTTTGTTAAGTACTTAGCTCCTTTTATCCTCAGCCACAGGATACTTCTTAAGAATCAATATATAATTAAAAATACAAAAGTGTCAGACGTGATTAATGAAATCCTTGAAAAGGTCCCAGTACCGAGTGAGAATTTTGCTTTTTGAAATACACGATTTAAAATTTGCAAGGTCTGCCACTGGAAAAGCTTAAAAATATTTTGATAAACATTGTTAAACATTTAACACACTTATTAAAAAC
>NZ_APGP01000065.1:0-6756 GCF_000404025.1 Caldicellulosiruptor sp. F32 | reverse complement strand
AAGAGAGAATATCAAAGATATCATCTGAAATTTCAAACCAGCAAGAAAAAATTTTGAATATAAATAATACATTAAAATTGCAAACTCAAACTACTTTGCAGTACTTTAAAACTCTTTCATCAATTAAAGATGTCTTCCAAAAACAGATTCGTTCTGTTGACAAGCTGATTGAGCAGTTCAAGGATGTGCACGAAGGAGTTGTAAAACTTGCAGCGATTTCTATAAAGGCAGGTGAGGATACATAAAATACATCTTTTATTAAGATGGGTTTGTGATAGTTGAACTTGAGGCTTTTCAGGTGGGTTTTTAATATTCTAAATTTTGGGTACGTATTTGAGGAAATTATTTCAGTATTTGTACAGAAACTAACAGAGAAAAAGAGGCTACTTTTAGCGAAAGAAAGTAAAGCAGCCTTTTTAAAGAAAATTTGAAAAAGTTTGCTGAATAAGCTTTTCTTCCTCAATACGTTTTTTTGCAATCTCAAAGTATACTGGATCAATTTCAATTCCAATAAAGTTTCGTTTAAGCAATTTAGCTACAACGCCAGTTGTTCCAGAGCCCATAAAAGGATCTAAGACCACATCCCCTTCTTTACTGCCTATTAGAATAATCCTTTCTAACAATGCTTCAGGTTTTTCAGTAGGATGAGGAGTCTTATGCCTTTGAGCAGGAATTTCCCATAAGTTTCTCATTTGTTTGCCTCCATTAAGCTTTCGTGCCATCTCATAGTCAAAATAATATTTTTTATTTTTACTTGCAACCCAGATCAATTCTGTAGATGGAACAAATCTATTTCTTGAAAGTAAAGGAGTTGCATTAGGTTTAAACCATATAATGTCATTGATAATCCAGAGACCCAACTGCTTCAGAATAGTTCCAATTATAGGATGATTATGCAATGTTCCAGAAATCCAAATAGTTCCAGTTTCTTTAAGTACTCTGACACATTGCTCGATCCACCTTAGATTAAACTCAAATATATCATCTATTTTATCCCATTCGCCTTTATAACATTTTACTGGTTTACCGGCTCTCGTGGTTAGAGCATTTTCTGAAGACAAATTGTAAGGAGGATCAGCAAAAATCAGATCTATACTATTGTCTTCTATCTTTTTTAGAACATTCAAACAATCATCATTAAATAAATGTACTTTGCACATTTTTTCTTCTCTCCTCTTCAATTCTCTTTTTGGCAATTTCAATGTAGGTTTCGTTTATTTCAATTCCAATCCATTTTCTATTCATACGCTCAGCAACAACACCAGTTGTTCCTGTTCCAAAAAAAGGATCTAATACTATATCTCCTTCATCACTTGAAGCGGTAATTATTATTTCCAACAATTTTTCAGGTTTTTGATTTGGATGTGCGGCTCTGCCATTGTCTAACTTAATTCTTTCTTTTCCTTGAACAAGAGGCATTTCAAAGAAATCAAAAAAGTCATCCATTTGCTTAACAGAGCCATCTTTTGTTTTTCTTGGATTAAGCATTTTAATTTCATTATAGTTAAATTTCCATCCAGGGCCTTTAACAAACCAACAAACAAATTCTGTTGTGTGTTTAAATGTACGTTTAGTAATATTTGGCATAGCATTTGTCTTGACCCATGTCAATATATTGTTTAATTTAAAGCCTATCTTTTTTGCTAAAAATATAACTTCTCCAATGTTATGGTAAGTACAAGAAATATACAAACTACCATTATTTTTCAAGACAGAATATGAGGCTAAAAGCCAATTATAAGTGAATTCACAGTATTTGTCATAATCCCAGCTGTCCCATTCTTCATTCATTTTATAAAATGGACCACCAGTCTTGTTATTTTTTAGTATAAGATCTCTGCCTGACAAATTGTAAGGTGGGTCAGCATAAATTAAATCTATGCTTTCCGATGGAATATGTTCTTTCATAATCGTTACACAATCACCATGTAAAATTGTATTGTAAATCAAATTTGGGTCACCTTCCTAAAATAGACTATAAAGCTTATTGTCAATTAAACTACATATCATTGAGTGGTCATCTAAATTTTCCATTGTGTAAAATATATCATTACAAAGGGTCAAAATTAAGTTTGAATTTAAACCATTGAACTTTTCAAAATAGCTTTGAAGCACTTTTGTGAACATAGTAAACTGTTCAAAATTTAAAGGGATAATTCTGATTTTCTTACTCTTAAATCCGTATTTTAAAGCAATGAAAAAATTATAATAGGTATTATCAAGTATTTTTGGAGCAATAAAAATATTTACAAAATTAGTATAATTAGGGTATTGATTCATAAATTTTGCCACGTGATCTAATACAGGATATCCCTCTTGAATCCATTGATATTGAGTTTTGTTTAGTGTTACTTCACAAATTCCAGCAAATTCCTTGAAGAAAAATTCAATATCAGGTTTTTTAGCTGGTGCAAAATTTATAAAATTTCCTTCATCATCTTTAATAGCATTTGATTCAATTTTTTCTGCACTATCAATAATTAACAATAGCTCGAATATTATTTGTTCTAAATCGGCTGGTTCTAATTCCTTCCAATATTCTTTATTCCTTAGTATTTTAATATGTTCGTCTAATTTAGCAAAGTTATATTTTAAGATATGAGCCTTTTTAGCTTCGTTAATTTTGGATTTTATCGCCCTCAGTTCATTGATATGTTTTTTCAATTCTTCCTCAGATAACTCAAATAAGTTTTTTCCTAAAACCATTTTAGAGTATTCATTTATTGCAATTTTACTGCTTTCTATTTGCTGTGAAATATCTTTCCGGATACTTTCTGCCATCTCAATAAGTTTATTCTTATTTTTTTCCCACGGCAATTCAGGTTTTGTGATATCAGTCATATATTCGATGTAGTCATCTAAATTAGAAAAGCTTATTGCTTTTCCTTCAAACATATTTAGTAATTCTTCGATTTCCTTTTTTCTATCTTGTGAAAGTTTTACACTGGCAACTTGTCCAAATTCACTTTTTTTAGCGGTAAAACATTTTGTAAGAAGAAAAAATCGTAAGATGTTATCTCCATAATCAAACAAATTGTTGATTTTAGTCTCAATATTTTTAGCTGAACCAAAAAACTTAGAGACGAAATGTACTTCAAAATCTCTCTTATTTTTTGATCTTCTATAATCAAGTAGCTGGTTAATTTGATTTTCTATTTCTTTATAGTTAATGAGGGTTGGAATGAATAAACAAAATTCTCTTTTTGAAATTTCTTCTATTTGCGTTTGTTTTTCTAACAAATAGAAAAACTTCAAAGTTACTATAAAAGGAATGATATCAAAGCCATCTCTGCTTTTAAAATCGCTACTAAAAGGATTTGGGTACTGTAATTTAAGAAGACTTTTGAAAAGTATCTCGGAGACATCGTTATTTTCATCTAAAAATTTTCTTCCCAACTCAGTTATTCTAATCTTGCCTAAGCTTTTTTTGGCAATTGCAAATCCTAATTTGTTCAAGGGATTTACAGACTGCCGACCACGCATAGAAGGATCTTTATATTTTTGTAAATCAAAAATCTTCTTAGCTTTTTTGTAATCTATTTTTTTAATTGCGGGGTCATCAAACCCACGTTTTATATCTTCAGGTAAATTCATAGGTCTGTAGAGTTTGTATTGTATTAATCGTATCTGATATTGAATTTGAACGTTCTCATCAAAATTCATTCCTTCAAACTCAGATAACACTTGCAAAAATCCTCTTAATCTTTCGGGGTTTCTAACAGTTGTGGAAATAGACCAAGGCTTTCGCATTTTTATCTCTTCTCCTAACCGTTGTGGCTGGATCTATCATCACGAAAGATGTTCTTTAAGTTATATCATACTATAAAAAATTGTATGTTTGCAATCCCAAATACAGTTTTAAGTTAATGTAAAAAATTTACTATCTGGCTTCAAAATAATTTCATTCTTTAATAATAACTCTTTTATTTTATAAATTTTTGCAGTAAAATAATATTTGTAAATTTAAAGAATAAATGCAGAAGGAATACTGTAAAAGAAAAAATATAAGGTGGTCAAAAAATGATGCAAGAGCAAAAGAGTATAACTCTCAATTTGTATTGTGATGAAGTTAAAGAATGTTCATTAAAGATAGCAAAATTAGGTATATACGAGAAATGGTCATATATAGGGATGTTAATAGTACCTGAGTTTGTTTCTAATGACCTTTCCGAAGATCTTTTCAACTTACGTTGCTTAGCTGATCCTCCAAAGGTGTGGGGGAGCTGTTCAAATTATTGTAAATATCATGAACTAAATAATTCAGAAATTCATTATGAAGAAACAAGTAATACAATAAAATTTAAAATTGCTCGTAATTGGGTACAATATTGGGTGAAAGACAAAGAAAAAATTTATTTTTATATTTTAGGCATTAATTTGTCTAAATTAGATTTAAATAAATTTGGACCAAAAGAACAGCAGGATAGACATTCGACAATATACAATAGATTTTTTAGAACTGCAATAAAAAAGGCTCTAAAAAGATTCTTTTCTGAATATGATGCTATTATAGTTGACAACATTTATCATGATAAAGGCAATTTAGAGGATCATAAGTACTTTTCTTGGCATTCCATATATAAAATAGAATCGGAAGAAGATAAAATTTATTTTAATAATCCCCAAATTATCTTTTTAGATTCTGACCATAGATCAGAAAAAGGAGATCCTGTTCATTCTCAGTTTATTCAACTTATTGATATAATTCTTGGTTGTGTGGTGAATTGCCTACATTATAACAGCACCAATAAGAATAAGTATGAGTTAGCTTCAATAGCATATGAAATTGTGCACAGAATTATTCAACGACCAAATAACAAAAATAGCAGATACAACTATGTCAAACGCCAAGCTATAGAATTTTTTCCTAAGGAAGATTTGAGAGGGCTTGATGAAAATAGCCTCGAATACAAACTTAAAAAATTTAATCAATTTTATACTAATAGAAAATTATTAATTGAGGAACATAGAACTGGGCAGATTTCTTTCTTTGATTGAAATATAAAAACAAATACGCTAAAAGAAATATTAACCAAACATGCACATAATTTTCTACTCCCAGTTGGAATTAGAGCCACAACCAAACATTTAGACAAATCTGGCACCAAATATATTGGTTTGTACACACCAGAGTACAAAAGACAGGGTTTATCCCCTTCTATTCATAGGAAAATAAATTACCACACTTCTTTTGTTTTTATCTTTTCATAGGAATAGTGATGCTCTGAATCCTTTGTCAAGATGGCCTACTGTACTTTAGCTTTCTACTCTGTAAACAAATCCTTTTAAGCAGAAGTTATAAAAGTTCGTATATCTTTTCAACTTTGCAATCTTACGTTTTATACTTAAGGTATTTTTGATTAACAAGATTCTTACCAACTCAGGGTATTCTCTTTTTTATCCCTGCTTCTATTACACAATTCCCATGAAAAAAACAAAATCCCCATCGGATTTTTCAAATTAACCCAATGCGGTTATCTGCCTTTAATTGAATTTTATATGCGTAAAGTGGAGTATCGTACCTATGTTTGGTAGCGAACAATTTCAATCCCCAACGAGAAGGCTACAAACGAAAATGGGTATGAACCACTTGAAATTGTAGCAATAGTTTCAATCCCCAACGGGGAGGCTACAATTAGACGAGAGGCAACAAAAAGCAGCAATGATGTATGCGTTTCAATCCCCAACGGGGAGGCTACAATACGTCAAAGAGCTTGATTTTATTATATCAAGATTATACACCCCTGTCAATGTTTTTATATCGAAACATCTATGGAAAACTCAAATCAGCCCAGAAAAATCAAGCGATAAAAACCTATCGAATCCTTCCGTCTATCCAGTTGTTACTAACAACTTTATCAAAATCTTGCTATGACTAAATGAAATCGCATACAAATTGAATCTCAAAATTTTTGCATTGAAGGTCGACAAACATGACTTTTAGTCAAAATAAATATATTTGCATATGCATGTGAATAAATTTTAATTTCAAATATATGCTTATTTATGCAGCAATAATTCAAAGTATACAAACAAATTGCAAAAGTTTAGACTCCTTTACATATTTAACAGCTTGATGTAAACAAGCGACATGTATTTATAGCAATGTTTGTATAGCAGTTTTTGTAATTTTTATAAACTCAAAATGAGCTTATTGCTGAAAAGAGGTCTTACATAGCGGTAGAAATTAACAATTGAAGACAACTATGAAAAGTAATGTATGCCTATTTCACGATTGAAGAGGGTTTTCCAGAGTTTGAGATAACAAGACCAAATGGAGCTGTGGGGATAGACACGAACGCATATCCCAAGAATGTGGCATGGGTAGAAACAGATGAGCACGGACAGCTTCTGGGATATGGCAGAATACCACTTGAGAAGCTTGAAAGTGGCAGCTTTGATAAGAAGGAGTATTACAGGTGGCAGTATGCCTACATTTTAGTACAGATGGCAAAGGAGAAACAAAAAGCCATAGTGATTGAGAACCTTAGCATACAGCACAGGGAAAGAAGATGAGACTTTTTCAGGTAGAAAATCGAGATGGATAAGGCATTACTTTGGGTACAAGTTACTTCTGGAGAAAGTAAAACTTTTAGCAAAGCGAGAAGGGATAGAGGTTATAGAAGTAGACCCTGCATACACCTCGATAGGTATGCTGAAGTACGCGCCGCAATTTATGGTGACAAAGGATATAGCTGCAGCATATGTAGTAGCAAGAAGAGGGGCTTGGGTAAATGAGTAGGATACCATCAAACT
>NZ_APGP01000064.1:0-1021 GCF_000404025.1 Caldicellulosiruptor sp. F32 | reverse complement strand
GCACAAGTGTCTACCATCTTGTAAACAGGTTTTATGTTAAACCTTTTTCTAAGACTTCTTATTTCACTTTCAGTACTACATCTCAGGCTTGCAATTGTTTTGTCGCTAAACCCCATCTTTTTTGCGGCAGCTAAAAGGTTAGCATCAAGATTTTCATTTTTAATCTTGTTTTCCATATCAATGATGTTTTTAATCTTGTGCAAAAAGAACTTGTCAACTTTGCAAAGATCATAAATCTCATCAATAGTAAACTCTCTTCTCAAAGCTTCAGCCAAAGCAAAAATTCTCCTGTCATCTGCCTCTTTTATTAATTCTTTCAGCTCATCATTACTAAAATTCTTTAGCTCAGGCAAGTCCAAACTGTCAACACCAATGTCAAGTGACCTTATACCTTTGAGAAGACTTTCTTCAAATGTCCTTCCAATCGACATTACTTCTCCTGTTGCTTTCATCTGTGTTCCAAGTTTGCGGTTTGCATAAGTGAACTTGTCAAAAGGCCAGCGTGGAATTTTTAATACAACATAGTCAAGAGCTGGTTCAAAACTCGCATAAGTCATCTTTGTGATAGCATTTTCTATCTCATCAAGCGTAAAACCAAGTGCAATCTTTGCTGCAATTCTTGCAATAGGATACCCTGTTGCTTTGGAAGCAAGAGCAGAAGACCTGCTCACCCTTGGATTTACTTCAATTACTGCATACTCAAAGCTGTCAGGGTTTAGAGCAAATTGGACGTTACAGCCACCTTCAATCTTTAGTGCATCAATAATCTTCAGGGCAGATGAGCGCAGCATCTGATACTCTTTATCAGAAAGTGTTTGAGATGGTGCAACAACAATACTGTCACCTGTGTGAATACCAACAGGGTCAATGTTTTCCATGTTACACACGGTAATTAAACAGCCGTTTGAGTCCCGCATAACCTCGTACTCTATTTCTTTCCAGCCTTTTATACTCTTTTCAACTAATATCTGTGAGACTGGACTGTAGGTAAGCCCTCTTCTTGCAATCTCAACAAACTCTT
>NZ_APGP01000063.1:0-33696 GCF_000404025.1 Caldicellulosiruptor sp. F32 | reverse complement strand
GTTCCAATACCTTTAATCAATGGTGTAACTCTATCAAAACAGGCCGAGGAACCACTGATAAAGAAAGATGACGTTTATGGATATTATACTCGAAACAATAAGAAGCAATAAGAAGAGGTGATGGATGATGGCAAAAAATAGAATATTATCAGGGAGCAAGAGGCTGAAAAAGTCTCTTGCTCTCTTTTTATCCCTTGTTTTTCTGTTAGAGTTTGTGTTACAGGTAGTACCCGTTCAGAAAGCTTTTGCAATAGACTATAGTGCAATTAGCAATAACTACTACGAAGGTGGTTTTAACGAATACAAAGGTGTAACACGTGATGATATCAAAAGAGATATGGGCTTTCAATACTCTTATTTTGATGAAAAAACAGTCACAACCTATTATCTCAACGTAGAGTTAGCGATAGACTACAGGATGGCGGTGTATGGGCTACCGACAGATGTTGCCGGGAATACATTTGTTGAATCAAACCAAGGGTACTGGTTTATTGATTCCAGTGGCAAGATAGTGACAGTAAGCAATCCTGACAATCCACCTGCTGGTGTGAGGCGTGTAATTTTTAAGTACATGGGTTTAGGTGCTGATGGAGAACCTGTTATGGACCCTTATTGGCCCGATGATGAGGATTTGCAGTGGTCTGATTTAACAAGTACAACCATAAGAACAATAGCAGACTCAAAAGTTAAGGCTAAGTATGGGTCTTTGCTTAGTAAGAATGTGTTGACTCAGATTAAGGATTCAAGAACACTAAGTGCAATATTCGATCGAATTATTAACGGTTTTGTTCTTAGAAACTATAGCACAAGTCCCACAATCAACGGTAGATATACCTATGAACTTATAAACAAACTGGGCGGGAAGGTCAATATCAACAATTTCAGAGACTATGTAGTTTTGATAGGACCACCACAGGAGTTATATGCGCAAGCATACTTTTTCTTTGAAAAGAATGGACAAATACACGCAGTTAGGTTTACTGGTGCGGTAGGTAAATTTTTGCCTATACAGGATCCTGACAATCCAGAACTGAGTGATGTTCAGACAACAGCAGCTGTTGTGAAGGAAGTCAAGGGAATAACCAGGGATGGAGAAACTATAGACCTTCCAGTAGTCAACGGTAAATACTGGGTAGATACTGGTAAGGTAGAATATGTGAAAGTTACCTTTACTGTAAAGGGTAAGTTCTACGATGCTCACAAAATTTTAACGGAAGGTAATTCATTGGCGTGGTGGTATACACGTGTTGATGTAACAAAATGGATGACTGTTGCTAACTATTTAAGACTATCGTATTCCCAAAACGGACAAGTTGTAACAAAAGATTTAACAAACGAATATCTCTATCCTGCTGGGATTGTCACAGGTGAAGATAGATACAAACAAGCACCAGATCAGAATGTTGACCTTGAAAAAGATTTAGACACAGTTTACTGGTGGGATGATTGGTTAGACTACAACAATAGTGACATATATCTTCCCACAACCGAGTTAAAGCCTGGTACTAACACGTTATCATTTGCTGGAAAAGTAAGAGTATTTTTCAATGCTGGTTACCATACAGATGCTGTTAATTCCAAGAGCGTGAGTATACAGTTTTTAGTAACCGGCCTGCCAAAACCAACAGTACAGGCGAAAGTCGAACCTGCAGATACTAAAATCGCTTATTACAACGGGCAGTACTATTTAGATGGCGAAGTACTCAACCCGGCAACTTTGAATGAAAAGGTAGGGGCAACAGCGAGCGTTGACACCAGCCAGCTCTTCCCAGGAGTAAAAATAAAACTGTGGGAGTTCAAAGTGTATAAGAAACAATATGACCCTGTACAGGGAAGTTATGTCCCGGTTGAGGTTAAGAACTTTACAATAGATACAGCCAACAATCCGAATATAACGCTTTCTGAGAACAAAGGTACATGCACTTTTGACCCTGCTTCAGATATGGTAGTGTTCACTGAAAACATTAAGAATGTACGAGTTGGTACAACATACACACCGACATACTACGTAGATGCAAGATACCAGACGAAGGTCAACTCAGTCACTATCAACTACAACCAGCCATACTTTATGGGTGATGACCACATCTCTGTCCTGAAATTACTTTTGGTTTCAGGGCACATAGGGGAGACCGAACTTCGGCGCAAGTTCCTGCTTCTTGGGGCAGGGGCTATTGTTCAGTTTTACATAATTTGGTTAGCATGATGCAAGTAAGTAAAACTGGACAATTAGCACCGCTGCCCCTTTTTATGTGCTTTTCAAAAGATTAAAAAGTGAGGCTTAAATACCTAAATAGTTATACACCCTTTTTTAGCTGCTCAATAGCTTTTTTAACTCCAGGAATCAAAGCTACAATCAAACAAACAATCAAATCAGGACCCAAGTATGTTGCGTTATAGACTGCAGAGTACCACACAGGGTTCATTCCTTTTGGTGCATAAGATGCAAAGAATACAAACCCTGATACAAAGTGGAAGAAAAATCTGCCAAGTCCGCCAACTACAATTCCAGCTGGCAAGCTTTTTTGAAAAATCCTGCAAATCCGAGAGCACCAAACGCCAATGGATAGTCCAAAAGAAGCTGTGCCCAGTGAACAACATAAGGCTCTTGTATGAGCTGCAAGATTCCATAAGCGACACCTGCAATAATTCCAGCAGCAGGTCCGAAGATGTAGCTATATACAAAAAGTGGAAGCATGCTTGCAGGTGTAATTGAACCGCCCTGTGGCATTCTGTAGAGTTTTATAAACGAAAGTGTAAATGAAAGAGCAATACTAAGTCCGCCATAAACGATTGCCTTTGTTGATAAATTCTGTCGTTTATAAGTAGCCATCAAAAATAAAGATAAGATAAACAAAACAGATACAATAACAATTGTATACCACTTTAGCTTTGTGACATCTTTGAAGACGTTGAATAGATATTCAATCATTTTTAAGTTCATCTCCTTTAAAATTGATGGAATTTCATTATCAATATAAATAATACCAGTCAATTCTCATTTCTTCAATTATTAAAATAAAGCTAAATACTTAAAAAACTTACTTCATTCTGATATAATAAAGAAGGATTTTTTATAAAAAATAGCTTTTTAAAAAGGAGTATGATGAAATGTCACAAATCCGAGCAATAGTTGGCACCCAGTGGGGGGACGAAGGCAAGGGCAAGATAGTTGACTTTTTAGCAAAAGAAGCTGATGTTGTTGTCCGTGCCCAGGGAGGAAGTAACGCTGGGCATACAGTTGAAGCATTTGGCAAGATTTTTAAACTTCACTTAATACCATCAGGGATACTTTACAAAGACAAGATAAACATCATAGGAAATGGAGTTGTAATTGATCCAGAATCGCTCATTGAAGAGATAGAGAGCCTGCAAAAAGAAGGTATATCAACTGAGAACCTAAAAATTAGCGACAGAGCACATCTTGTTATGCCATATCATAAGATACTTGACGAAGAGCAGGAAAAGCAAAGAGGGGAAGAGTCACTTGGCACAACGAAAAGAGGAATAGGTCCTGCTTACACTGACAAAACTGAGAGGACAAACTTAAGAGTTTGTGACATGCTTGACGAGGATGAGTTTGTGCATAAGCTAAGAATTGTATATGAGAGAAAAAATCGGATACTTACAGAGGTGTATCACAAAACACCTATGAAATTTGGTGAACTTTTGGAGCAGTTTATGAAGTATGGTGAGATTCTAAGGCCGTATATCACAGATACAATAAAGCTTTTGAATGATGCTATAAAAGAAGGGAAAAAAATCCTTTTAGAAGGTGCCCAGGCAACAATGTTAGACCTCGATTATGGCACATATCCATATGTTACATCATCACACCCTACAGTTGGCGGATTTTGTATAGGGGCTGGAATTGCGCCAAAACACATCCAAGAGGTTATAGGAGTTGTTAAATCATATACAACAAGAGTTGGCAAAGGACCATTTCCAACAGAGCTTTTAGACAGAGTAGGAGATTCAATTCGAGAAAGAGGCAAGGAATACGGTACCACCACTGGAAGGCCAAGAAGGTGCGGCTGGCTTGACCTTGTGGTTGTAAGATATGCAGTTTTAATTAATGGAATTGACAAGATTGCACTCACAAAACTTGACACTCTTTCAAATCTGCCAAAAGTGAAGGTGTGTGTGGGGTACAGGCACGCTGGCAAAATCCTTGATTTGTTCCCAGCATCATTGAAGGTTGCAATGGAATGCGAACCAATTTATGAAGAATTTGATGGTTGGAGTGAAGAAGAGATAAAAAAAGCAAAAGAGTATGATCAGCTGCCAAAAAACGCCAAAAAGTACATTGAGTTTATAGAAAAAGAGACAGGTGCAAAGGTATTTTTGATTGGCACAGGTGCAAGTCGTGAGGATATTATTATAAAAGAGAATTGAAAATCTTTTTCGAAGATAAGTATGGAAATAAAAAAGCCACCCGAGGGATAGTATTGAAATGGGTGGCTTTTTGTGTACTTTAAGCTATTGATTTTATTCTATTTTTGTGGCAATGTATTAACTTTTTTTGTGTTTGGGTGTATAATATAAATTAAACTTTTATAAAAAAGGGATGAACGAAAATTGGACTATCTTAAGCGCATCCTTAAATATCTTGATGAGTACAAATTTCTGGTAGCACTTGGTCTAATTTTTTCTCTAATTTCTATATTTTGTAATATGACAGTTCCAAAAGTATCTAAACATATCATTGATGATGTTCTGATAGCAAAGCACTTTGATAGGTTGGCAAGTTTAGCACTGCTTGTTGCAGGTCTTGTTTTGATAAGGGCTTTTTGCAACTATTTTCAGGGGTACATATTTGAGTACACATCTCAAAAGGTCATATATCTTCTTAGAGACCAAATCTACACAAAACTTCAATATCAGTCTTTTGAGTACTTTGACAAAGCCTCCACAGGTGCAATTATGAACAGGATGGTGGGGGATTTAGAGGCAATTAGAGTGTTTTTGAACCAGAGTTTTGTTCAGGTGATAACCATAGCAATTACAATTGTCTCAGCCCTGAGCATAATGCTTTCGATGAACTTTTTGTTGTCAGTTTTGACCATTTCAACAGCACCTTTGATTTACCTCAATGTAAGAAGCCTTGCCAAAAAGCTTCATCCTACTTTTAAGAGTATAAGAATTGCATTTGAAAAGCTTACGTCCAAGGTACAAGAAAATATAACGGGAATCAGGGTTGTAAAAGCGTTTGGAAACGAAGACTTTGAGAAAAAGAGCTTTGAAAAGGTTGCATATGAGTTTACAGAGAAAAATATTGAGGCAGCGGATATTCGCTCATATCACAACCCTCTTGCAAACTTTTTAAACGGTCTTAACTCTGTAATAATTTTAGTTGTAGGTGGATATTTAGCAATAAAAGGGAAACTTAGCATAGGCACACTGTTTGCATTTGTGAGCTATGTCAACATCTTTAGTGCACCAATTGGCAACATTCAGAATCTGGTCAACCAGTGGCAAAACGCATTTGCATCACTGGAAAAAATATTTGAAGTATTAGATAGTGATATAGCGATAAAAAGTCCAAAAAATGGAATCAGACTAAAAGATGTTAAGGGTGACATTAAATTTATTGATGTATATTTCAAATACAACCAGCGTTATGTCTTAAAAGGTATAAACCTTCACATAAAGCCAGGTGAGGTTGTAGCAATCTTAGGTTCAACTGGCTCAGGCAAGTCGTCTTTGATTAACCTTCTTGCAAGGTTCTATGACTGCACAAAAGGCAGCATATTGATTGATGATATAGACGTCAAGGATATAAGGCTGTGTTCGCTTAGGAAAAACATTGGAATAATTATGCAAGAAACCTTTATATTCTCTGATACCATCGCAGCAAACATAGCTTTTGGAAAGCCGGATGCTACCTTAGATGAGATAAAATGGGCGGCAAAACTTGCCCAGGCAGATGAGTTCATTGAAAGACTGCCTCAGGGATATGACACAGTTGTTGGTGAGAGAGGAGTTGGGCTTTCTGGTGGGCAAAAGCAGAGAATAGCTATTGCACGAGCTCTTATTTACAATCCAAAGATACTTATATTAGACGATGCCACATCAAGCCTTGACTTTGAGACAGAAGCTGAGATTCAAAAAACCTTGCAAGAGGTTATAAAAGGAAGGACAACTATTATCATAACTCACAGGATATCTCAGCTTGTTGTAAATGCAGACAGAATTATTTACATGTCAGATGGTAGAATAGTCGAGGAGGGTGCACATGAGGAACTTATGAAGTTGAAAGGAAGGTATTATGCAACATTCAAAAAGCAACTTCTTGAAAGGTTAAATTCACTTCCTGCATAAGAATTAATTCAATGAAAAAAGGTTTGAGAGTATATAAAAAATTGTTATATTAGATGATGGGGGTTTTTAAAAAATGGCACAAGCCAATGTAAAAATGCCAATATTTAGTCAGGAAGAGACTTCATACGAATTAAAAGTGCCCTATTTGAAAAAGCTATTTAGATTTTTGCTACCATATAAAAAATGGCTTTTTCTTACCATCATTTTTATGTTTATTGCAACAGTTGCTGACCTTGTATCTCCATACCTTTTAAAAAAGGCAGTAGACGATTTTATTCCCAAAAAAGATTTTAAAGGAATTTTAGCAATTGGTGTTCTTCTTGTTTTGACACTTTTTATAAACAAAGAATGTTCAAAAAACAAGATAAAACTTGCAAACAGAACAGGCCAGATGGTTCTATTTGACATAAGAAAGGCACTTTTTGACCATGTACAGAGCCTTTCATTTAGCTATTTTGACAGAAATTCAACAGGAAGGATTATTGTAAGAATTGTGAATGACGTAAATACTCTAAACAACCTCTTTACAAACGGGATAGTGAATGTGATAACAGACATGTCCAGTTTAGTTCTTGCGACGGTTATAATGTTTTCAATTCATCCCAAATTAGCAGCTGTTACATTTACAGTTGTTCCGCTTTTTTTAGCAATACTTTTTGCAACAAGGAATGCTATAAAGAAAAACTGGAGGAAAGTTCGAAGGAAGATTGCAAATCTAAATGCGTACATACACGAGAATATAAGTGGGATTAGAGTAATTCAGGCATTTGTAAGACAAAAAGTAAACAAAGCAATATTCAAAGAGGTCATTGACGATGTCTTTGTTTCATGGATGAAAGCAATAAAAATAAACAATCTATTTGGCCCATTTGTTGAGATTTGTTCAATGATAGGGACACTAATAATCTACTGGTACGGTGTAAAACTTTTAAAGATAAACGGTGTTACTGTTGGTACATTAATTGCGTTTGTGAGCTACTTAGATAGATTTTGGCGACCGGTTGTGACCTTGAGCAATTTTTACAACCAACTTCTTGTTGCAAGCAGTTCGTCAGAGAGGATTTTTGAGGTTTTGAGCATCGAACCTGAGATTAAGGAAGACAAAAATGCAGTTGACCTTTCTACATTTAAAAATACGATTGAGTTCAAAAATGTATGGTTTTCTTATAAAGATGAAAATTATGTTCTAAAGGATATATCTTTTAAGGTTAAAAAAGGACAAATGATAGCATTGGTTGGTGCAACAGGCTCTGGCAAGACAACAATTGTAAACCTTCTTGCGAGGTTTTATGACCCACAAAAAGGGAGTATACTCATAGATGGAATTGATTTGAGAAAAATAAGTTTTAGAAGTCTCAGGAGACTTATTGGAATTGTTCAGCAAGAGCCATTTTTATTCTCAGGTACAATCTTAGATAACATACTCTATGGGAGGCCAGAAGCCAGCTTAGATGAAGCAATAGGAGTTTGTAAGTTCTTGGGAGTGCATGAGTTTATTTCTCAGCTTGAAAATGGATATTATACACAAGTAAACGAAAGGGGAACAAGACTTTCAACCGGGCAAAAGCAGCTCATATGCCTTGCAAGACTTTTGCTTCAAAATCCGGAGATTTTGATCCTTGATGAGGCAACATCGGCTTTAGATACACAGAGCGAGCTGATGGTCCAAAGTGCATTGAACAAGGTGACGAAAGATAGAACCTCAATTGTAATTGCTCACAGGCTCTCAACCATAAGAGATGCTGATCTTATCATTGTGCTTGACAAAGGCCAAATAGTTGAGATGGGAACACATGACAGCTTAGTTTCTAAGAAAGGTGTATATTACGAGCTTTGCACAAGCCAAGTAAGGTTTGTAAAAGCGGGGTGATAAGAAAGGAGCAAACAAATTTTTGTTATTTACAAACTCGCTTTTGTGCTTTATAATACAAAATTGCGGCTATTGTTGTGTGGGCCATTAGCTCAGTAGGCAGAGCACCAGCCTTTTAAGCTGGGTGTCCCGCGTTCGAGTCGCGGATGGCTCACCATTTTAATTTAAAAGCTCACAGGTGGCCCCGTGGTCAAGTGGTTAAGACACAGGCCTTTCACGCCTGTAACAGGGGTTCGAATCCCCTCGGGGTCACCATTGTTTATAGGAGCTGAGTACTTTCCGCGCATGCGGGAGATGAAAAGCTCCAGGCATATCCTGCTTGCCAGATGGCAACTGGGATATGCTAAATATTTTACAAATAGAAAAAGAAACACTTTACAAATCAAGACGGCAGGGACAGAATCCCTGCCTTTTTATTTTTCTTCTCTGGGAAGTTGCTTTTCTTTATTCTATAGTCAAAATCTCTAAGGCTAATGTTTTCTTTTGATAAATACTCACATCTCATAAAGCATAGCCCTAAAATAGCAAAGCAAACGATTACATAATTTTTGAAAGGGAAAAGGAGCTTGCTTTACAGAAGGATTAGAAACACAGGAGTTTTAATCTCAGCCCTTATCTTTGGTGCTATGAGGTTTCTTCTTTTTTGGTTTTCACCTTGCAAAGCTTGATGTGACATACGCTTCAATGAATGCAGCAACCACAACCAAAACTGCACCAAGTATGCTCAAGATGCAAAATCTTTTGAAGACAATCTTAAAATCTTCTTTTTTCTTTTCCAGAATAAGATTTTCAAGAAAAATGGCGGATGCAACAGCTCCAATTAAAAATGCAAAAATCTCAATTACTCCATGGGGCAAAAGCAAAAGCAGAGTCTTTCCGACTGAAGTGTGTTTTGCTGAAAGTGCAGCCACAGCCCCTACAATAACTCCATTTGACATCAAAACAAAAAGCGAAACAAGGCCAAATGTGAGCGTTCCTGCTACAATCAAAATAAGATAGACTCTCATGTTGTTTTTGAGTATTGCCAAGAAAAGCTCAAATTTGTTATCAACATTTTTCAAAATCTGCTGGAACATCTTTTTAAGATACATATCAACATATTTGCTTATCATATCGCCAAAATATATTCCAGCCAATATACCCAAGATCAAAAAAAGAACAAAAATACCAAGACAAATTAAAATGAGTCTTTTTTCTTTTCTTAAAGTTTCAACCCAAAAACTAAAGTTCAATTTCAAAGCCTCCTCAAAAAGGTTTATAGAGCTATTTAAAATCATAACAAATTGGTTCTTTTTTGTAAACCAATGCAAGCAGGAAAGATTTTCACAAATTTTTAATTAACATTTCCTCAGTTTAGTATATAATATTGTTGATAGTAAAAGAAAAGGGGGAAGTTTGAAACATGAAAATAACCTATCTTGCACATGCAAGCTTTTTGATAGAAACAAAAACAGGGGTAAAGATTTTAACAGACCCCTACGATAACTCTGTTGGCTACACAGTGCTTGAATTATCACCTGATATTGTTTTGACCTCTCATAAACACTTTGACCACGGCTACACAGGGGCTTTGAAAGGAGATTTTACTGTTCTGGACAAGCCTCAGGAATACAATGTCAAAGGAGTAAAGATAAGAGGTATAAAGACATTTCATGATCAGGAAGCTGGGCAGAAAAGAGGGGAGAATATTGTATTTGTCATAGAGGATGAGTTTTCTGTAGCACATTTGGGTGATTTGGGTCATGAGCTTGAAAAAGAGCATCTTGAGAAGATTGGCAAGGTAGATATTCTGCTCATCCCTGTTGGTGGAGTGTATACAATTGATGCAAAAGCTGCTTATAACGTTGCAAAGGCTATAAATCCAAAGATTATAATTCCTATGCACTATAAAACAGAAAAGCTGAAATTTGATTTGGGCAGGCTGGAGGAATTTACAAAACTTTTTGACAATGTAGAATATGCAAACTCTTTTGAGCTTGAGATAAAAGAACTTCCTGAGGCTCAAAAGGTCATTGTACTTTCGCACAAAGGTTAAAAATGCTTTGAAAATATAGCCTTGGTTGAAACTAAACTTACAAAAAAGGAGAAAACACAATGGCGAAAAAGGAAAAGAAAAAGCAAACTTTTTCTTTCAAAGATACACAACAAGAAGCTCTGAATCTTTATCCCATAAGACTTATTTTGCTCTTTGCATTTTCAGTTCTTGTCATGATGACACCTTACTACAGAGGGCTTTACTTTGACTATGAGCTTATGGTATTTCAGGCTATAGCAGCTGTAATTTTCATCTTATTGGTTCTTTATCTGTATGCATCTAAAATAGGATTTGAGGTTAAGTACAAGCTTGAATATATCCTTTTGCTTTTTATGGTAGCATATATTGTGCCATTTTTCTTTGCAGCAAACAGAAGACTGGCAATAGGTGAGTTTTTGAAATATGCATTCTACTTTGCTATATTTGCAATGGCAATAAGACTTGCAACTGGCAGGTTCGAAAAGCTCACCATATTAAATGCTCTTTTTATCTCAACAATTGGTGTTGCATTTTTTGGATATCAAGCAGCAGTAGGATTGATACCTGAGACTGCCCGACCTTTAGGAATGGCAATGAATGGTCTTTGGGCAGGAAATATGATAAACTCAACCTTGCAATACCACAACACAGCAGGAACTGTGCTTGCATTTGGGTTTATAATTGGTCTTTTGCTGGGGCTATATACTGAAAATAAGTTTTTAAGAGCATTTTACTTTGCTGCATCTTCCTTTGTGCTGACAGCTTTTTTCTTTACATACTCAAGAGGGTCCTATGTAACTTTGCCAATTGCGCTTTTGGTATTCTTTATACTGCTTCCAAGGGAAAAGAGGATTTCATTTGTTTTTAACCTGGCAATAATAGGTGCAATTGTTTTGGCATTTTTGAACAAGGTAGGGGCTCAGCTAAATCCAAATGGCAAAGAGAAACTTTGGCTGATTTTGCTTATGCAGTTTGCCGTTGTGTGGGCAGCTGCATATGCATTTAGCTTTGTTGAAAAAAGGTTGTATGTGCTCAAAAATGAGGTTTACATCATTTCGGCACTCACGATTGCTGCGCTTGGTATAATAGGATTTATAATCGCTCTGAATATGCACCTTATTCCTACGTCAATTGTTGACAAGATAAAATCAATCAGCTTTAAGGACAGGAACTTTGTTGAAAGGCTTGTGTTTTACAAAGATGGGCTCAAAATCTTTTTGAAAAGTCCAATCTTCGGCTATGGCGGTGGAACGTGGGTGTCACTTTATTTTATGTATCAGTCGTACTTATACTTCACAACACAGTCTCACAACTACTTTTTACAGGTGCTTCTTGACACAGGGCTTTTTGGATTTGCCATTTTGATGGTGTTTTTATACACGCTCTTTTCAACGGCTCTGCGGGCATGGCTTAAAAAAGATAAGGATAAAAATATCCTGATTGCAGGTATTATTGGAGGGGCTGTGCAGCTTTATCTTCATTCAATTTTGGATTTTGACTTTTCACTTGCCTCTGTTCAGGTTCTGCTTTTTGCAAGCCTTGGGGTACTTATAGCAATTGTGCAGGAAGTGCTTCAAAAGAGCAAAGAGGATGGAAAGCTAATTGTGCAAAGAAAAACAAAGGTGCTTTCCCCGGCACTTTTAGTCTTTTACCTTTTTGTGATGATTATTTCAATAAACTTTAGGATTGGGAATTACAATGCAAACATTGGTCAGCAAGCTCTGCAGATGAATAACTTAACAGCTGCATACTCATTTTTATCAAAGGCAGTAGAATATGATTCACTCAGTTCTTCAGCTTTAAGTGACTATGCTACAGTGCTTTACAAAATTGGTGACCAGAATAAAGATGCAAATTTGATTGCAAAAGCAAATAGTTACTTCAAGCAGGCAATTACAAACGATAGATTTAACGCCAAGATAAGATTTAAGTACGCTGTGTATTTACTCTCTCACGGTGCAATAGACGAGGGGCTAAGACAGATAGAAGAGGGTATAAAACTTCAGCCTCTTCAACCAAATAACTATGAAGTCAAGGCAGATGCATATGCAAAGGTTGGGGATTATTACCTGGGGAAAGGTGATAAGGAAAAGGCGAGGAAGTACTATGAGGTTGTGCTGAAGATTCCGCAGGAGATTGAGCGGGTAAAGAGGGAGAGGGAAAGAATGCCTGAGGTAATTAAGCAAGACCCTAACTCTCATAAATTTGGGATAACAGATAGAACTTTGCAAATAGTAAATGAAGTCAAAAAGAAAATATAATTTTGAGGTACCGTAAGTGCGCAAGGAGAGCAATAAATTTATCATTTGGAGGAAACTAATTGATGTTATGTGTACTTGATTGTCGGTGCATTAATTTAGAAAAAAATCACGGTATAAGTAGGTATACTTATGAGATTATTAGAAATGCTCCCAAAAACATAAAGCAACATTTGATACTTCTTGCTGATATCAAAAACTTTAATGTGTTGGCTAATGCATTTAATCAGGAAGTAAGAAAAATTATTAAGATTAAATCGCCTTTTTTGCATCCATTGGAAAACATGGAAATTCCGTATACTTTAAAAAAGATTCAAAAAGGTACAAAAGAGCAGATAGCTTATTTTTCACCTTCATTTTCTTCACCGCCAATAGTGGATAAGAAGATTAAAAAATATATAACTATTCATGACTTGATGCACTTGGACTTTTACTCTAGTTTGAAGAACAAAATATATTATTCGACATTAGTAAAATATTATATTGACACAGCTGTTTACGTTTTTACTGTTTCGAACTATTCTAAAGAGAAGATAATTGAATACTATGGCAATTCAGAAAAGATAAGGGTAATATATCCTGGAATTGATGTGAATACTTTTAGGAAACTGAAAGATGAAGAAATTGAACGTCTTAAAGATGTGTACTCTTATCTACCTGAGAAATTTTTCTTGTTTATAGGAAATAACAAAAAACACAAGAATTTTTCATATGCTTATGAGCTTTACAAGTGTTTAAAGAGATTTTATCCAGCACATAAATTTGTATCGAATGTGTGGGATAATGAAAGTGACCAAGACATTATTAGATTAGAAAAGATTGATGACAATTTACTCTGTTTTTTGTATAACAGATGCGAAGCCTTTTTATATCCTTCTTTATATGAGGGCTTTGGGTTGCCTCCTTTAGAAGCTATAGCATGTGGTGCAAAAGTTGTAGCATCAAAGTGTGCGTCTTTACCAGAGGTTTTGGGTGAACATGCAATTTATATAGATGTGTTTAAATCCCCTGAAGAGAACATTTTTGAAGTGGTTGAAAAACTCAACCAACCAAAACCCAAATTTGAAGTTATTAGTCGATATGTTTCTAAATACAATTGGCAGGACTTAAGTAAAAAAATATTCGGCTTTATATTTTCATAAATTATTTGAAATTATTATTGTTTAAAATGCAGAGGGTGATAATGTTGCAACAATTAACGAAAGAATTATGGCAAGAAGGTAAAATAAAAATCATATTTAGCACAGTAGGTACTATATTATACTTGTTCTATATATTAACAGGTAATTTTTCAAGAATAATAAAATTACCCTTTTTCCCTCGTACAATATCTCTGATAGAAGTTGGTATATTGGCTTTTGTTATTATATTTTTTGTGTATGAGTTGACTCTTCTTAAGAAAAATAAAAATTTGCTCAAAAAAGTGAGCTTAAGCAATTTAGACTCAGTTGAAGTACTGCTAAGTTTAATGTTATTTTCTATATTGGTTAATTACTTAATTTACAAGTTCAATATTTTACCACTACTGTACTATTTGAGATTTTTTTCATTGGTGTATTTTGCATTCATAATTTATTTGTTCTTAAATTTTAAAAGAAATATTAACAAAATAGAATGGTTTTATACTCAGATTGGGTTACTACTCTGCATAATTGGATGGATTATCTACTTTATTGAGCCAGATACAGAAAGATTGAACAAATTTTTCCAACAACAGGGAATTTATCTTAATCTTGATCCTCATAAATTTAGATTAATTGGTAATATTTTTGATCCTAATTTTTTTGGGAATCTATTAGTTATGTTTATTAGCATCACAATGATAAGTTTTCTCAGGCAGAGTTTGCATGACAAAAAAGGTCTCATTCAAAAAATTATTTTACTAGTTTTTTTCAACGTTACGTTATTAAAGACTATATCTAGAAGTTCAATTTTAGGTTTATTTCTGGTGGTGTTTTTTAATACTGCTTTGATAGGGAGTTGGAGTTTTGCTAAGAAGAAGATTGAAATTTTTAAAAAGCTTATATTAGTAGATAGCATTTTGCTATTTACGACGTTATTGGATAAAGATTTTTACAAGATTTTTGAACGAATAAAAAGTATTCCGGTAGATAATTCTGCTCAAGCACGAGTGCAAAGCTGGAGTAGTGCTAAACATTATATTGGTATGAGTCCGGTTAAATTATTAATAGGAGACGGTTACGGTTTTCTGAATATAAAATACGGCTTGCAATTCATTGGCTTTGACTCTTCTTTTTTAAATTTAATTTTATACTGTGGTCTGGTAGGAACTGCTTTTTTCTTAGTATGGTTGTTTAAAAAGATATATAAAGTGTATAAAAATATAAGATATGACGAATTGGATACTAAATTACACTTTGTAAATTTATTCTCTCTACTACTTACGTACTTTGTAATAAGCTGGTTTAATAATCTTTTGTTTTATCAGTTTTGGTTGGTGTTGTTTTTACCGTATTATTATTTTGTTATAGATTACGAGAGAAAGGGATAAAAATGAATATTGGTGTAGATGCGAGACCCTTGGGGAAGATTAAAACGGGAATAGGGTTTTACCTTTATAACTTGCTTAAAGTATTACCTGAAAAATGTAGTGATATCAACTTTTTTCTTTTTTCTGATAGAGAAATATCTTTAGACTTTAATTACCCGAACGTGAAGACTGTTGTAGAAAGTGATTATAAACTTCTCAAGGGGACTTTGTGGTATATGCAAAAAATGGATTATTTGATAAAAAAGTATAATATCGATGTGTTTTGGGGGACACAAAATATTTTGCCGTTTATAAGAAACAAAAATGTAATAAAAATTTTAACAGTACATGATTTAGTATGTTATAAATATCCACAGACTATGGAAAGGTTAAACTATTTTATCAATAGAGTATTTATACCTTATTCAATTAAAAGTGCTGATAAGATTGTAGCTGTTTCTAATTCAACAAAAGAGGATATATTAAATTATTTTAATGTTGATCCAAAAAAGATATGTGTTATTTATAATCCAGTGATTGTATGTGACGTTGAAAGTATTAATGAAACAGAATATTTATCAAAACATAATCTTGAAAAAAATAGATATATTTTATACGTAGGTACTATAGAACCCCGAAAAAATACAGAGATTTTGCTCAAAATATGCAAAGATATTTATGCTAAAACAGGTATGCCAACCGTTTTAGCGGGGAAAATTGGTTGGAAAAGCGATAAGATTATTGAAAGTATCAAAGAATATTCTAAAACTGGATGTCTTAAATATTTAGAGTATATAAGTGATATAGAGAAAAACCTACTAATGAGAAACTGTTTTATTTTTGTATTTCCTTCTTTTTATGAAGGATTTGGGCTTCCAGTGGTTGAAGCACTTAAAAATGGAGCACTTGTCCTTGTGTCTGATACATCTTCTTTAAAGGAACTAATAACCATAGATGAACTTAAGTTTGATCCATTAGATTGCAAGCAGCTAAGTGAAAAGATAATAAATTTTTATGTTGACAACGAGGCTTATACGAAATATAGAAAAAAATGCAATGAGTTATCTTCAAGATTTGAGAATAATCAAATAATAGAGAAATATGTTAAATTATTCTACAATTTAAAGGATGGTGCAAAGTAGTGAAAGTATTATTTGTTCCTCCACCTTTAGCTTTTCAAAATATAGGTGGAGGAGAAATTCAGATGTTGAAAACAAAAAAGTATCTTGAAAAGTTATTCAAGTTGGAAATAGCAATATTTGATGTTGTAAACACAAAACTTGCTGATTATGACATAATTCATTTTTTTGGCTCAGAATACATTCTTTTTCCTCTTGTGAATGCAGCTAAGAATTTGAAAAAGAAGGTAGTAATATCGCCTATTTTCTTTGATAATAAGCATTATCTTTCCTATAAAATAGCTACTTTTATTGGAAGAATATTACCATTTAGAAGTTCTGTACTGGATAGGTTAGAACTTCTAAAGCTTGCTGATTGTTTATTGCCCAATTCCTTTTTAGAAGCTGATTATTTGAGAAAGGCTTTTAATGTTCTTCCTGAAAAAATTCATGTGATACCAAATGGAATAGATGTTGAAGAAATAACTGGTTATTTAGATACCATAACGCCAGAAGATGAGGAGGATTTCAAGAAAGAATATAATATTAATACGCCTTACTTTCTTTATGTTGCAAGATTTGATAAAAGAAAAAATCAATTAAATCTTATAAAAGCATTTAATAAATTGATAGCTCGGGAAAATAATATAAAACTTATTTTGATAGGATCACCAAATCTTGATGAGATAGAATATTATGACCAATGCAAAAGAGAAGCTTTAAAAAGTAGGGGAAAGATAATTTTTCTACCTGCTTTAAAACATAGTGATAAGAAATTATGGATTGCTTATAAATGTGCTACTGCTCACATAATGCCAAGTTTATTTGAAACACCAGGTTTGGCTTCGTTAGAAGCTGCTTTTTGTGGCTGTAGACTGATTGTTACAACTGGTGGTGCTACACGAGAATATTTTAAAGATAATGCGCTATATGTAAATCCGAATGATATTGATGATATTAGAGAAAAAATGTTGGCAATTTTAAAAGATACAAAAAATAGGGAATTACACAGAAAGTCGGAAATGTTAAAACAAGAGATTTTGAAAATTTACAATTGGAAAAAGATTGCTGAAAGTACATACAAAATATATGAAATGATTGGAGGAGTTCAATGAAGGTTGCAATAGTGCATGAATGGCTGACTACTATGGGAGGTTCTGAAAAGGTTATATTAGAGTTGAAGAAATTATTTCCTGAAGCCCCCATATATACTCTCGTATATAACAGAAGAAAATTAGGAAAGTATTTTGATAAGTATTTAATAATTACGTCGAATTTGCAAAAAAATCCATTAGCTCACATTAAGCATCAACTGTTTTTCAAATACATGCCAAGAGCTTTTGAAAATTTCGATTTGAGTGATTTTGATTTAGTGATAAGCTCTTCATCAGCCTTTGCTAAAGGGGTTATAACATCACCCAATAGTGTACATATATGTTATTGTCACACTCCACCAAGGTATCTTTGGGATTTGACACATGAGTATTTGAAAGACTATAACCTCATAATCAGAAGATATTTAGAGCGGAACTTTCATTATCTTAGAATATGGGATACCATTGCAGCAAATAGGGTTGACTATTTTGTAGCAAATTCAAATTATGTGGCAAACAGAATAAAAAAGTTTTATAAAAGAGATTGCAAAGTAATTTACCCACCTGTGGATACAGAATATTTTACACCAGCAAAGGACAAAAATATAGAGGATTATTATCTAATTGTATCCAGGCTTGTCCCATACAAAAGGGTTGATTTAGCAGTTGAAGCTTTTAATCAGCTATCTAAAAGATTAGTAATTGTAGGAGATGGACCAGAATACAAAAAACTAAAATCAATTGCTAAGTCTAATATTGAATTTTTGGGTTATCAGCCAGATAAAACTGTAAGAGATTTATATCAAAGGTGTAAAGCTTTAATTTTCCCAGGCGTAGAAGACTTCGGGATAGTTCCAGTTGAAGTGCAAGCATGTGGCAGGCCAGTGATTGCTCTTAAGAAAGGAGGAGCTGTTGAAACGGTCGAGGAAGGTAAAACGGGGGTTTTTTTCGAAAAGCAGGATGTTGAGAGTTTGAAAGAAGCAGTTTATAAATTCGAACAAGATATTGAGAGATTCGACAAGGACTATATTAGATCTCATGCTGAAAAGTTTAGCGCCGAAAGATTTAGAATGGAATTCAAGGATTTTATACTCAAAGTTACTGAGTATGAGAGAGGGGAAGGGATGGGAGGAAAGGTATGATAAAAAACATAACATGTGTAATATTGACAAAAAACAGTGCGAGAAATATTGAGAATATAAGAAATGTCTATCATCTATTTGAAAAAATCGTTATAGTAGATGATTACAGTGAGGATGATACGGTCAAAAAGATAGAAGAGATAGATACAGAGAAACGGGTAAAGATATGTAGAAGAAAATTAGATAATTTTTCATCCCAGCGAAATTATGCATCAAGTTTAGCTGAAACAGATTGGGTATTCCACTTAGATAGTGATGAAAGAATAGATGATATGTTAATTCGTGAATTACATATGATTGATGGAAAT
The DNA here is from genome assembly GCF_000404025.1 of Caldicellulosiruptor sp. F32. Classification (NCBI taxonomy): domain Bacteria; kingdom Bacillati; phylum Bacillota; order Caldicellulosiruptorales; family Caldicellulosiruptoraceae; genus Caldicellulosiruptor; species Caldicellulosiruptor sp. F32. The sequence goes on along the minus strand of NZ_APGP01000063.1, from coordinate 15,080 downwards.
ATCAATAATACTTATTTTATTGCGTTTAAGGTTAAAAGAAAAAATTACTTTATTGATATGCATATTGGAACTGAGGATAAAATCAGATTGTTTAATAAGAAAAAGTTGTACTTTAGAGGTGAAGTTCATGAAGATTTAGATATTAAAAGTGAGGATAAAATTGGTATAATAAAAGGTGCTATTTTACATAAATCATATCAATCGATTCAAGGTTATTTTAGAAAATTGGATCTATATATGAAATTAGAAGAAGAAAGATTAAAGCAAAGAGAAAAAGGCTGGTTTTACATTTTAGGACGTCTTGTTAAGAGAACGTTTGAACATTTTAAGACATTGATTAAAAATGTTATAGCTAATAAGAGTTTTTTAAAACCATTATTGTGGTTTTGTTTATGTGAGGCATATGATCTCTTGTATTTTTCAATTTTTTTATATGTAAAGTATTTCAAAATATCGAAATAATACAGGGATAAATAGTGTAAAAAATACATGGATAAAAAGGATGATAGAGATGCATAACTTGGGACGACTTTATATAAAGATAGCAAAGATTATTGATATTCCAGCAATTTTATTATCATTTATTTTATCGTGGTTTATAAAGTTTAATAGTGGCTTGTTTAATAAGCCAGCCTCATTGGATATCCAGACATATCTGTTAATTGTAGCTTTACATGTACCTTTGTATTTATTTTTTCTTACAGTATCCGAGAAAGAAAGTATGAGGAGTAATTTCAAATTATTTTCTGATTTTATAAGAATTTTACGATCAAATATATTTGCTCTGCTGATTATAGTGATGATTTTCTATACCCTAAAACTTATTGATTTTTCAAGAATTTTTCTTTTTATCTTTGTTATTTTAAACTTTCTTATGTCAATACTTCAAAGACTTATTTTAAGAAGGATCTTGTTCTCACCAAACTCAAAGATAATTTCAAAAGAAAGAGTGCTTTTTGTTGGGCAAAATGAGATTTCAGAAAGATTAAGCAATATCTTCGGAAGGAATAACTATCAAATCATTGGTTTTGTTGTAAATGAAAGCGATCCTATGAATGAGAGAGTTGTAGGGAAAATTAAGGACATAGAAAGCATTGTAAGTAACAACCATGTTGATGAAATAATCATAGTTCTTCCTCTTAATCAGGAAAAAGAAATAAATTACATCGTCGACGTTTGCGAAAAGTATGGTATAAGAACATATTTAGTACCAGATTACTTCAAATTTATACCATCAAAAGCCGAAATAGAAAAGATCGATGAAATCCCTTTGATAAACATACGCTATTCTCCGCTTGATGAGTGGACAAACAGGTTTATAAAAAGGAGCTTTGATATTGTTGTCTCTCTAATTGGATTAATCTTGTGCCTTCCTTTATTCATAATCATAGCAATTTTGATAAAATTGACATCAGAAGGACCAATTTTGTTTACCCAAGAAAGAGTGGGCTACAGCAGGCGCATTTTTAAAATGCACAAGTTTAGAACGATGTATGTTCAAGACCCCAATGAAGAAAAAATAAGGTGGACAACAAAAGACGACCCAAGAAGAACTCCAGTTGGCAAGATTTTAAGAAGACTTTCTTTAGATGAACTTCCACAGCTATGGGATGTTCTTGTTGGCAACATGAGTTTAGTTGGGCCAAGGCCAGAAAGACCATATTTTGTGGAGAAATTTAAAGAGGAAATTCCAAAATACATGATAAAGCACCGTGTACGTCCGGGAATTACTGGCTGGGCTCAGATTCATGGACTCCGAGGGGATACTTCGATTGAAGAGAGAATAAAATACGATATCTGGTATATAGAAAATTGGTCTTTCTGGCTTGATATTAAAATTATTCTAGCAACCATTTTTGGTGGCAAGTTTATGGAGAATGCATATTAGAAGTTGGGAGACGATGAAAAGTGAGCATGCATATACCTATTATAAATAATGATTCAAAGTATAGCAATAATTTTCTTGAATTACTTTATGCAGAGGCTAATGAGCACTTGAGAGAAAACGACAAAAAAAGAGACCAAATTTTGATTGTAATTGCAACTTTGAGTGGAGCTATATTTGGCTTTTATGAAAAACTAAAAGGACTTCCATTGGGATATAAGATAACTATGGTGTTATTAGTTTTAATGTTATCTATTTTTGAACCTTTTATTTTGATTACATACAGAAAATGGCATATAGTTTACCATTTAGGCGCCAAAGTTTTACAGCAGATTATGTATATTGGTGGGGAAAGGGTTTCTGTACAGCTTATAAAAAGGCTATTAGAAGATAATATAAAAAAGCCTACTCTAACACGATTTATAACTACTACTGAAACCATGATTTATAATCTATCCCTTTTTATGAATATTTCCAACGTGTATATATTATTTTATTCATTTGGCAAAGTGCATCCTGGCTTCATGATAAGCATGTTTATGGGATACTTAATTTTATACAACTATATTCATTTTCGTAATATAAAAGAACTTTTAAGCAAAATTTTGACCGAAAAAGGCTACCAGGAGATATGGCTTTTAGATTTTATAAAAGACCTCTCAGCAGATATTTATGAGAATAAATATTTAAAGATAATTGTTGATGACAAAAATGTAGTAAAAGTAATTAACAAAAATAATGGATGTGTTGTTGTGCCAATTACTTCTGCAAATAAGATTATATTGATTGAAATATTTCGTGATACAGTAAATAGAAATGTTTTAGAATTACCGCGTGGCTTTGCAGAGGAGTCGGAAAGTACAGAAAAAGCAGCCCTAAAAGAACTAGAAGAAGAAATTGGAGGTCAATGCAGCAGAATAATTAAAATAGGAAGCTTCTATCCTGATACTGGATTATATAAAGCTGAAATAGACGTATTTTTAGCTTTGGATACTAAATACGCCATTAGAAAACATTCCCTTGCAGAAAATATAAGAGATATTAAAGAATTTGATATAACAGAAATTTACTCGAAACTGTTAAATGGAGAAATATTTGATAGTTACACTGTTACAGCGTTAGTTTTTGCTCTTAGGCATATTCTAAATGAAGTGTAAAAAATTCCAAAATATATAATAAAGCATCTTGTTTGTCCTAGAATTACCGGATGGGCTCAGATTTATGGGCTCAGAGGAGATACTTCAATTGAGGAGAGAATAAAATATGATATCTGGTACATAGAGAATTGGTCTTTCTGGCTTGATATAAAAATAATTGTAGCAACAATCTTCGGTGGTAAATTTATGGAAAATGCCTACTAATTTGAAGTATATTATTACTTGAATATTTGATTTTTCATTTGATAAAATAGTCTAAAGTGAATTTTATGGAGGTAAAACTATGTCAGAGAAGGAAATATTAGAAAAGATAGCATTGGGTATAGAGGAGATAAAGAGTGATGTTAAAGATGTAAAAGAAAGGCTCAGTAAAGTTGAGGAAAGACTTGATAGAGTTGAAGAAAGATTAGACAAATTAGAGGAAGAAGTGGCTACACTTAAGAATGAATTTGGCAATATGAAGACAGAGATGCAGAGTATGCAAGTAGAGATGCAAAATATGCAAACAGAGATGCGAAATATGAAGGCAGAAATGCAAAATATGCAAACAGAAATTCAAAGCTTAAGACAAGCTGTATTAGAAAATACAGGATGTATAGATACGCTATTTAATGCATTTGGAGGAGTTATACAATTTAAAACAGATATAGAAAATTTTAAAGCTGATATAAATAAATTTAAAGATGAAGCTTCAGCTAAAATAGAAAATCTTGTCGAAGTTACTAACAAAATAAAAGAAGAGTATGGTAGACATGACATTGATCTTAGAATTATGAAAGAAAAAATAGGAATTTTGATATAAACTACATAAATAACTCGCTTTTGTATTTTTCAAGAAAAAAGGGGCAGTTCAGGTTTAAAGCCCCTTTTAATTATTCTTTTAATAAATTTTTATAATACTCTTCAAAATACCCATAGGTCTCATCATCAAATAGGCAAAACACAACCTTTTCAATGCTTGTCTGAAAACTTTCTAAAAATTCAATTGCAGTGTCAATCAAAACCTTTGCGCACCTATCTTTGGGAAATCCAAAGATACCGCTTGATACAGCAGGAAAGGCAATGCTTTTTAAATTATAAAGGTGTGCAAGATACAAGCTATTATAGATCGCTTTATGAAGCTTTTCATCCTCATTGCCTTCACCATAGATTGGACCAACAGTATGGATTACAAACTTGCAAGGCAGCCTATATGCATTTGTAATAACAGCATGCCCAGTTGGAACCATCCCAATCTTTTTTATAATCTCATCAGACTCTTTTTGAATCTCAATCCCACCTGCTTTTACAATTGCAAGAGCAACTCCACCACCATGGCGCAGGTGGCTGTTTGCCGCATTTACAATTGCATCAACATTTTCTTTTGTGATATCGCCTTTTTTAATAACAATTCTTTCAACCACCGACCCAAAATGATTTGTCATTTTTAACACATCCCTTTTTTTATTTCCTTATTTCATTTTAATTTAATCGAATACATAAGAGCAAGTGGGTCATAATTTATTATGCATAATTTTGAGATAAAAGAAAGAACCAAAGGTAGTGCAGCATGTGTTCACACACTTGTCAACCTCAAAGGCAGGAAATTTTTGATGCAACTTTTAGACAAAGAACCAAAAGTCATAGAACTTAAATTTGGGGAAAGGCGGTATACTAAAACCTATTGCAATAGCGAAAATTGGAAGGTATAATAAAGCCAGTCAGGAAAGTTATATCTGAAAGTTGCTCTACAGGAATGTAAAAAATAAAAAGAAGAGCAAAAAGGAGCTTATCAAGTTATGAAAAAACCAAAATGTACTTAGACACTTCAGTAATAAGTCATTTAGACCAGCAGGATAACCCTGAATACATGCAAATAACCAAGAAATTTTGGGAAGAAGTAGAAAAAGGAAAATACAGTATATATCCCAGATATTATAATAGCTAAAATAGATGAGCATTCTGAACCCAAAAGAAGTAAACTCTTAAAGTATCTGAATGAAATAAAGTATGAAAAAACTGTTGTGGATGACCAGATAGTGGAACTTGCAGAGAAGTATATTGCCGAAGGAATAATCCCGGCAAGGTTTTCTGATGACGCAATTCATATAGCTGCAGCAAGTGTAAAAGAGTGTGATATATTAGTTTCATAGAATTTCAGGCATGTCGTCAAACTTAAGACAATTCAGAGGGATAAATGAAATAAATAAGTTAATGGTTTATAGGGAAATCCAACTGGTACCGCTGCTTATGATGTTAGATGAGGAGTGATTAGTTATGTTTGAAACGAGTGCTATGAAAGAGTTACATGAAATAAGGGTGAGAATTTACGAAAGAACAAAAAATATGACACGACATGAGTTCATTGAATACATCCGCAAAAAAGCAGAGAGAGCCGAAGAAGAGATGAAAAGGATGAAAGAGAATAAACCTGTCCAAGAAGTGGGCTAACCTTTAAGCTATACATTTATTGGAAGTTAGCTACAGGGACAGTATTGCAAACAAGCAAGTTGCCTGTGGCTTTTTTGTTTTTTCAGGGTGGCGAGGAGATATTGAGTTTTTTTGAAAGTAGTTACCTATAAAAACATATACAGCATTATTATGAAACTAAAAGACGGCCATTCAAAATTCACACCTTCAACTCTTGACAAAAAGTTAAAATTGAAAAAAGTGATTGAAGAGGCTATCCTCAGAAGCAATAAAGGGATAGCCTTATTTTTGCAAATCAAACAAAATAACCCCATTGATAAGCTGGGTCAAATAATTTAAAATATTAAAGTTAATATGTTTTAAGACTTTAAAAATAAAATTGAACCAAATAAATTAACATAGATTGGCGGAGGTCATTTTAAAAATGGAAAAGCAAGTAAAATATATTTTTGTAACAGGCGGGGTAGTATCTGGGCTTGGCAAGGGAATCACAGCAGCATCAATAGGAAGGCTTTTAAAAGCGCGCGGCTTAAAGGTTACAATGCAAAAGTTTGACCCATATATAAACATTGACCCAGGAACTATGAGTCCATATCAGCACGGTGAGGTCTTTGTCACAGACGATGGTGCAGAGACCGACTTAGATCTTGGTCACTATGAAAGGTTCATTGATGAAAACCTTACAAAAAATAGCAATGTCACAACAGGGAAAATTTACTGGTCTGTAATTCAAAGAGAGAGACGAGGCGATTTTTTGGGTGGAACTGTTCAAGTAATACCCCACATTACAAATGAAATCAAAGAGCGAATCTACAGGCTTGGCAAAAGCAACTCAACAGATGTTGTAATAACAGAGATTGGCGGGACTGTTGGCGACATTGAAAGCCTTCCATTTTTGGAGGCAATAAGACAGGTTGCAACAGACATTGGAAAAGAAAATGTCCTGTATGTTCATGTGACTCTTGTGCCATATCTTTCAAAGTCAGGAGAGCTCAAAACAAAACCCACGCAGCACTCTGTAAAAGAGCTTCGGTCAATTGGTATTCAGCCTGACATAATTGTGTGCAGAACAGAAAAGCCTCTTTCACCTGAGCTCAAAGCCAAAATTGCTCTATTTTGCAATCTCAAGCCTGAATATGTAATCCAGAATATAGACGCAGAAAGTCTTTATGAAGTGCCACTTATGCTGGAAGAAGAAGGGCTTGGGGAGATTATCTGTGAAAAGCTTGGCTTTGCTTGTACAAAGCCAGACCTTTCTGATTGGATAGAGATAGTCAACAAGGAAAAGAACCTTAAAAAAACTGTCAACATTGCACTTGTTGGAAAATATGTTGAGCTTCACGATGCGTATTTGTCTGTTGCAGAGGCACTAAAACATGCGGGAATTGCAAATGATAGTCACGTTGAAATTTTGTGGATCAACGCAGAGCATGTTACTTATGAAAATGCGCATGAACTCTTAAAAGAGGCAGATGGAATTTTGGTGCCGGGCGGATTTGGCGACAGGGGAATTGAAGGCAAGATTGCAGCTATAAAGTACGCAAGGGAAAACAAGATTCCGTTTTTTGGAATATGTCTTGGGATGCAGTGTGCTGTGATAGAGTTTGCAAGAAATGTACTTGGGCTTGAGAAAGCAAACTCTACAGAGTTTGATGAGAACACTCCATACCCTGTGATTGACATCATGCCGGAACAAAAGGAGATCTTTACAAAAGGTGGTACAATGCGGCTTGGACTTTATCCGTGCAAGCTTGAAGAAGGAACGCTTGCACACAGAATTTACAACGATGAGCTTGTATATGAACGTCACAGGCACAGATATGAGTTCAACAACGAATTTAAAGAGAGATTCAGACAAGCAGGAATGGTATTTTCAGGAATATCTCCAGACAGAAGGCTTGTTGAGATAATTGAACTGAAAGACCATCCGTGGTTTGTGGGTGTACAATTTCACCCTGAGTTCAAGTCACGACCACAAAAGCCACATCCAATCTTTACAGACTTCATAAGAGCATCTTTAGAAAATAGGAGTAAAAAAGAGGGGACACGCTCTTAAAAAGGCAAAAGTCCCCCTCTTTTTTTCTTAAAAAGGCTTCAACTTATCTTCTTCGACGGCGTGTGTATGTAAAATCAAGCTTGCGAGAATATGAGGTTTTTGTACGGGAAGTTTCTGAAACAAGGTACATTACAACAATATGGATTAAAAACAGCACAAGATTTAGTCCAACATGGATATAGATATAAGCTGGCCGCTGTAAGATTATCTTTGTAAGGGTTTCTCTTGAGTATTCAACAAATCCCATCAGATGTATTGAAAAAATCTGAAGCAAAAGATTGTAGAAGGCTGCATATTGTATATTGAACATGAAAAAGATTGCAAGAAGGCATGAGATTAAAAAGCCTGGTAAAAGCAAAAGTGTTGATGTTATGTAAAATCTAAGAAGAATGGTAATTAAAAAGATTATTAATGTACATATAATGGACCAAATAAAAAGAAGCACTTTGTCAGACAAAAATAAATTTACACCTGCAAAAAAGCAAAGGTATATGACAAGCCACAAAAAAACTTCAAGAGCTAAATTTCTATTTTCCATAGCATTTATAGCTCTTAAAAATGTATTTTAAGAGCTTTTTTCCCTCCTTTTTGCACTTTTGTTTCTCAAAGAAGATGTTCCAAAACAATTATACAATAAAAAGTGTGGTTGTTGTATAATTAAATTATCATAATGTAGAATGTTCAAAGGGGGACCTTCTAAAAGATGTCTAAAGCACATATTTTGGTTGTTGATGATGAAAAACCCATTGTTGATATAATCAAGTTCAACTTGGAAAAAGAAGGATATAAGATCACAACCTCATATGATGGAGAGGATGCGCTAAATAAAATTAAAAATGAAAACTTTGACATGGTCTTGCTTGATGTGATGCTTCCCAAAATGGACGGTTTTACAGTATGTAAAAAAGTTCGAGAGTTTTCCGAAGTGCCAATTATAATGATAACAGCCAAAGCGGATGAGGTTGACAAGGTTTTGGGTTTGGAGCTTGGCGCTGATGATTACATAACAAAGCCGTTTGGCATAAGAGAGCTCATTGCAAGAATCAGGGCAAATTTAAGGCGCACTTCTCAGCAGTCAAATAGTGATGGGAAAGTGTTAAAAGCAGGAAAGCTCACTTTAAATCCTGAGACATTTGAGGTAAAAAAAGACGGGAAGGTTATTGAGCTTACTGTTCGGGAGTATGAACTTTTGAAGTTTTTGATGTCTCAGAAAGGTCAAGTTTTTTCAAGAGAAGAGCTTTTAGAAAAGGTATGGGATTATGAATACTATGGGGATGTTAGAACAGTTGATGTCACAGTGAGAAGACTTCGCGAAAAGATAGAAGACAATCCGTCGGAGCCAGTTTTTATTCTGACAAAAAGAGGAATTGGGTATTATTTTAATCCAAATGTATAATGTAAAGGTTTCAAATTAAAGATTTAAAGGGGAATATAGAAAAAGATGACAAAAAGTATAGAAAGTAGACTTATTATTGTCTTTGGGCTTTTGATTTTGATGGTGATGTTTATCTCAAGCTTTTTTATCATCGACAGGGTGAGGAATTATTTTTTTGAGGATGTGCAAAAAAAGATAGAGTTCATGGCACAGTCTTCACTGCTTAAACTTTTGCAAGACAAGCGACTAAAGAACTCAGAAATCCAGGATATAATTGACCAGACAATGAAAGAAAGCCAGTTTGGATTTATGATAAGTAAGCTCATTGTGACAGATTCGCAAGGGCGCTTGATTGCTTCATTTCCAAGGCTAACTATTGATTTTTTTCCGTCTGATGAGATTTTAAATAGTTTAGCAGGTTATAAAGTTGTCAAACAAGATAATGAAAGACAGGTTTTAATATTTTCATTTCCCATCAAAGATGGTAAAGTGGTTCAAAGAGCTCTGTATTTAGAGGTATCTAGCCAAAATGTCCTTGGCACAGTTAGAGACATAAAAAATATCCTTCTTATGGCATATGTAGTTGCTATAACCTTTTCGCTTTTGATTGGTTTTTTGTTTGCCAAGACACTTTCAAACCCTTTAAGAAAGCTTACAAAACAGGCGCTTGAGATGGCAAATGGCAACCTTGATGTTAAGATAGATATAAATTCCAAAGATGAGATAGGAAAGCTTGCAGATGCTTTTGTAAAGATGGCAAGGAATATCAAAATGTATATCTCAGAGATTGAGTTTGAAAAACAAAAGTTGGAAAGAATCCTTCAGAACATGTCTGATGGAGTTGTTGCAATAAATTCAAAGAATGAAATAATTCACATAAATGAAAGTGCTAATAAGTTTTTAAATGGTAGAGTAGAAGAGTTTATAAACAAAATGGGGAAGGAAAGTGGTTCAGATACAGAGGTAACAATTTACACAACAGATGACCTTACATTAGAGGTCAGCAAGGCAACCTTTATAGATTCGTATATGAACCGTGGACTTATTTTCATAATTCATGATATAACCCAGCAGGCAAAACTTGACAGTATGAGAAAACAGTTTGTGGCAAATGTCTCACATGAGCTCAGGACACCAATCACAACTATAAAGACATATTCAGAAACTCTTTTGGATGTTGACAATGAAGAGACAAAAAAACAGTTCTTAAGTGTCATTATAAAAGAGTGTGACAGGATGACAAGGCTTGTAAGTGATCTTTTATACTTGTCGCGACTTGACAGTGGTGAGAACATTTTGAATTTAGAAGAGGTTAATTTGAGCGAGCTTGTCAGGTTTGTCTGTGAAAAGCTCAAAATTCATGCCAAGAAGAAGAACCAAACCTTGAGCTGCAGTATCTTGCAAGATATTGTTGCAATGGTCGACAGAGATAAGATAGAACAGGTTTTAATAAACCTAATTAGCAATGCAGTCACCTATGTTCAAGAAGGTGGCCAGATAAATGTTGTCTTGCAAAAGGAAGAAGATAAAATAAAAATAATTGTAAAAGACAACGGGCCTGGTATTCCAGAAGAGGATCTACCGCGGATATTCGAAAGGTTTTACAGGGTTGACAAAGCTCGCTCGCGTGAACTTGGTGGCTCTGGCTTAGGGCTTTCAATTGCCGATGAGATTATAAAGGCTCACGGCGGCACGATTCTGGTTGAGAGCAAAGTAGGCAGCGGCACAACATTTACAGTTGTTCTTCCAGCAAAGTCTTTGTAGAAAAAGCTTTTGTAATGTGCTCTTAATAGCTTTGTAACACTTTTGTAATAATTTAATTGTATAATGGTAAATAGGAGTAATACAATGATTGCTGGTGATAAAAATGAAACGAGCGTTTGCGTTTGTGCTGACTATAATATTTCTTTTATTTAATATAGGAGTAGCATTTGCTGAGGGAAAAAGCCTTCACAAGGCAAGATATATAGAATCAATTGAGATAGATGGGAATAAAATAAGCTCTACTACGAAGACTCTTATAGTGATTACAGATTATGAGCAGAATTTGAGTACATCAACATTTGTACTCTCAGGTAAAGGAAGCGAAGGCACGGAGATTAGCATATATACAAAAAAGGACAAAAAAGAGTCTTTTGGCCAGAGTAATTTGGTTGACAAAATCACAGTGGGAAAGTCTGGGTATTTTGCAAAAAAGATTGATGTGAGTGAAGGCTATACCTATATCTTAGTTGTTGCAACAAAAGACAGTGACACGCAACTTGCAGTTCTTAAAGTATATTATGAAAAGAAAGAAGGCTTTTTGGCAAAGGTAGAAAAGGCCATTTCAAATTTGATAAACTCAATTACAAAATAACAAGAGGGTAGGTTTATGAACAGAATCAAAAAAGAAGCTATAAAGAGCATAGTGCTGGGTATACTTGTTATACTCAGCATTTATTTGTATTATAGGGTGTATTTTAATTACAACCTTGATGACTTTGCAAATGCACTAAATGTTAGGGAAAACAGACTTTCAGAAGATGAGCTTTTGGAAAGAGTTCATATTATCCTTGCAACGCCAAAGGATATGTACTTGAATATCTCTAAGAATGTAGTCATTGGAGTTTTGAGTACACAAAAAGAATACTTTGATGTGGTCTCTAAGTTTGTAAGTAACCTCAAAGAAAACATAGTGAAAAAGAATTATAGTTTGAAATTTAAAAAGATGAAAATTGATGAGTTTAAATCAAGCAAGAGTATATTTTTTAACTATGGCTATTTTATAGATTTTCATATGTTTGTTTATGAGCTTTCAAGAAGAAATATTTTGCCTTCCAAAAAGACCTTTGAGTTTGACAAAGTTTTTATAAAAGAGTCAAATTCAAGTACTGAAGTTTATTTTTTCAACTCAAATACAGAAGAAGCCGCAATATTAACTTGTCCGAAGTATGGATTTTCTCAGTTTGAGAATAGAATTGAGCAAAGTTCTTATCTTGTATTTTCTTGGTCAGATGGACTTGGTTTTACAGAACTTGTGAGCAAAGATTCACTAATTCCTGTTGAGTTTTCAAATATTCAGTTTTCTGAGGTTAAAATAAAGGAAAGTGATTATAAAAAAGAACTTATAATAAGGCGTCTTTTTCCTGATACAATACTTACCAAAAGGAATGTACTCAAAAGTGGTGAGATTGTGATAACAGATGAGAGACGAGAGTTTGTAATAAAATCTGATGGAAGTTACATTTTTAGGTTTACAAAAGATATATTTTGTGACAAAATAGAATCAATTACAGAAGCTCTTATGAATTATATGAAAAATTTTTATACAAATGAGGACATTAGAGTATACAAAATTGAGAATTCCAAGAATACAACTAAGATTTACCTCATAACAAGAGTTGATGGAATTGACCTGATGCCTTCAGATAACGAATACTGCAGTTATATAGAAATTTCTAATGGCAGGCTTAAAAAGATTTCCGGTCATCTTTTTGATGCAATGTCGGTCAGAACTGCTAAGATAAAGGTCAGTGGAATTGCAGCTATTGATACTATAAAGGAGAGAAAAGGAGATATATTTATAAGAAATATAAGTTTAAGATATATCGCAACAGGAAATACATCTTATCCCTACTGGCAAATTGACACAGACAACGGGACAGTCTATGTCGAAACAATTAAATAAAAAAGGAGTTTTGTTTTGAAAATGAACTGGTCAAAAGTAAAAACAATAGCAATTGTGGTTTTTGCGGTTTTGGTACTTTTCCTTACTGTAAAATACTTAAACTTACTGCCAAAGGAAGAGAGCCTTACAGATAAACAAATCAAGACAGCACAAAATATACTTGTTCAGAATTCTATAAAGCTTTCTTGTACGATTGATAAAAAAATTTATTATGTTTCAAAACTCAACGTAAAAACTGAATCTGCGTATGACAATGTCCTGACAAAGCTTTTTGGCAAAAGAGTTGATAAATATCAAAAGGAGTTTGAAAGTAGCATCTATCATTTAAAGATAGTAAATCAAACACTTTTTTTAGAATCAAAATACAGCCAATACCCGTTTGAGCTTTTCGATATAAATAAAAGTGATTATATAAAGGATTATGATGGCAGCTATATTCAGGTTTATAAAGGCTATCCAATATTTGATGGAAAGCTCAAAATACAGAAGCAAAAAAATACAACTCTTTATATCTTCACAAAGGTTATTCCACAGGGTTTTGAATTCAAAAGAAGCAGGGCAATCTCAGCGTTGGAGGCTATCTTCAATCTCTTGAACCAACAAAAAAACATAAAAGAGATACAGAACATAAAGTTTGGCTACTATTTAAAAGACTTCAACGTTATCCAAGGCCAGGCAGTCCCAGTTTGGCGAATTGTTGCAGATGGTGAAGTTTATTATATAAATGGGTTTACGGGGATGTTGGAATGAGAAATGATAAAAGTAAATAAGTACCAGCAGGGGATTGGGAAAAATTTATAGTCCCCTGCTTATTTTTTTGCGAAAAACCTTAAATTTAGATACCACTTCTAAAAAAAGCCATCTTTTTTATAGACTTTGCCCCATTTTATAATAAAATCAGAAAAACAAATTGTAGCTTATGTAATATAAAAAGTATAACTTCTACAGAAGGAAGGCGATATATCATGGAATCAGCTATTTCAGCAAATACTCAGCATAGTCGCCAAAATGGCTTTAGAAGATTTTTGCACAAGTTAAATGAACAAAAATATCTTCAGGCAATGGCAATACCTGGTGTAATTTGGATGATTATTTTTAACTATATACCAATGTATGGAATAATAATTGCATTTAAAGAATACGACATTACTTTAGGGTTTAATAAATCCCCATGGGTAGGTCTTGCTAATTTTAAAGAATTTTTTTCTGATGAAAGATTTTGGTTGATAATAAAAAATACAGTTGGAATAAGCTTTTTCAAGCTTCTTGTTGGATTTCCTCTGCCAATATTGTTTGCCGTACTCTTAAATGAGCTTGTATCGGTGCGATTTAAAAGAGCAGTCCAAACAATATCTTACCTGCCTCATTTTATATCTTGGGTTGTACTGGGCGGAATACTTATGAACTGGCTATCAGAAACAGGTCTTATAAATATAATTTTAACAAAAATAGGAATATTAAAACAACCTATAGCTTTCTTGGCAGAACCAAAATATTTTTGGGGGATTGCAGTTATATCTGAAGTTTGGAAAGAACTTGGCTGGAATGCGATAATATACTTGGCTGCAATTGCTGGAATTGACCCTGAGCTTTATGAAGCGGCAACTGTAGATGGTGCAGGAAGGTTTACAAAGATGTTCAAGATAACCATACCGTGTATTTCTGGTACAATTGCTATTATGTTTATTTTAGCAGTAAGTGGGCTTATGAACTCGAACTTTGACCAGATATTTGTCCTCAGAAATCCGCTCAATGCAGATGCTTCGGATGTAATTGATATTTACGTTTACCGAATGGGAATAGAAGCTTTCAGATTTTCGTATGCAACTGCAATAGGTCTTTTTAAATCTGTAATTGCGTTGATATTACTTCTTACTGCAAATGCAGTAACAAAGAAACTCACTGATAAATCATTATTCTAATTTCTGTATACTGTAAATTTGAGCTGTGAAAAGAGGTGCACAGTAAAATGAAGATTAAATCTTCGTTTGGAGATAAGATATTTAACGTAGTTAACGTAACATTGATGCTTATTATATGTTTTCTAACTCTATACCCAGTTTGGTACATCATAGTATATTCATTTAACGAAGGGAAAGATGCAATGCTTGGCGGCATCTACTTTTGGCCGCGAAAGTTTACCCTGGACAACTACAAAACTGTTTTTAGCAACAGCGACATCACAACAGCATTTATGGTAACAGTGGCAAGAACAGTTATAACAACAACACTGCATGTGTTTTTCACTGCAATGGTTGCATACGCATTTTTGAGAAAAGAACTTATGGGAAGAAAAATTTACATGGCAATGGGGACAATTACCCTCTTTTTTGGAGGGGGGCTTATACCATACTTTCTATTGATCAAAAGTTTGGGACTTTACAATACTTTCTGGGTGTATGTAATACCTGGAATGTTCAACTTTTATAATCTCATTATATTTCAAGCCTTTTTCAGAGAACTTCCAATTGAACTTGAAGAGTCTGCAAAAATTGATGGAGCAAATGACTTTGTAATATTTACGCGTATAA
>NZ_APGP01000062.1:0-1073 GCF_000404025.1 Caldicellulosiruptor sp. F32 | reverse complement strand
TGGTTTATTATAATCTCATTAATTCCACTTTTAGTATTTTTAATCTTTTCATTGAGCCTTATTGAGAAGAATGCCCAAAAAGAACTAAAATCACGACTTGAAGCCGCACACAATGTAGCAATTCAAGAGATTGAAAGGTATCAAAAACTATCTCAAGACTATGCAACTTTAATTTCATCAAACAACCTGCTAAAAGAGGCAATCTTGAAAAAAGACCATCTAAAACTTGTACAAGTAATCTCGCCATTGGCAAGCCAGATGAATATTGACCAGATTGCTGTAACAGACTCAAACGGTATTTTAATCGGAAGAAGTGACATACTTTCACGTTATGGTGATAACTGGAAACAAAATTATTTAGTAAAATGCGGGCTTGCAAGGCTAAGGTATACCACTATTGAAAAAAGCGGAGATGACATTTATATAAAGTCTGTATCAGATGTTGTCACAGAGATGAGTGCAAACAACATGAGGGTAATTGGCACAGTAATTGTTGGGTACAAACTTGACAAGAGGTTTGTTGAAAACCTCTCAAGACTTACCAAGATGAATGTCATTTTGTATCCTGCAAATTCGCCTAATAAATATATTTCACAATCAAACTCTCAAAAACTGGGGGCTATCATAGGAAAAGAGACCTTGCAAAAAGCAATGTCAAGTGAGTACGAGTACTTGATTGGCAAAACAGGTACAAAAAATGACAGTTATAGTTTTGTAGTGATCCCTGTGAGAAAAGCTAATAACATAATGCCTGTAGCAGCTCTTGCAATACTTACAAACAACCTTCTTGTTTCGAACTTTGTTACATCTTCAATCAGGTTTTCAATACTCTTGTTTGGACTTACATTGGTTTTGGTCATCATCATCAGTATGTTCATTGCAAACAGGATCACAAGGCCAATAAATAAACTTGTTGACAGTGCAAGAAAAGTTGCAACAGGTAAATTTGATATACAGGTAGAAGATAGCATTGTGAGTAGCGACGAGATAGGACTTTTGGCAAGAGAATTTTCAAAGATGGTAAAGAGTATCTATACCTTTGTCACAAATATTGACCAGACAGTTAGCACCAC
>NZ_APGP01000061.1:0-38461 GCF_000404025.1 Caldicellulosiruptor sp. F32 | reverse complement strand
ATTGATTTTAAATCTATTGATATATTCTATTGTAAAAGGAAACTCTAATGTTGTATCCCCAAATATATGAATTATTCGTGATGAACCTACTGCTCTGATGACTAAATTACTTACAACCGTCGAATCCTTTCCACCACTAAAAGAAACAAAAATCTCATCTTGCGAATATCCTTGAATAGCTTCTTTAATAAAATTTTGGGCTTCATTAGTTATGTAATCTAAGTGATACCTATTAGCTTCTATAAACCTTTCTTTCATCTCCTCAAATTGTTCATATTCTTTAGCTTTGTCTTGTTTCAAATATTCCTGAATCTTTTTGATTTTTTCGTTTGTTAAAGACTTATATAAACTTTTTTTATTGAACGTGATTTTTTCTCCATTTACAAAATACCTACTGCCTCCTAAATCTGCCCAGACAGAAGCACCTTTAAATGCAAAAGGGTCCTCAAGTAAAGTTTCCATCAAAAATCTTTCTTCTGGAAATACAGGTCGAACATCAGTTGATATTAAAAATCCTTTACTCCCACAAAGTTCACACCTTTCATAGTAAATAGGTACATTACAGATAGGACAAAAATATATTTTTGAAACTCCTTTGGTTTTTTGCCCACACTTAGGGCACTTAGAATCATATAAATCTTCATAAGTTATATTGCAGTGATTGCAATATCTAATAACCATTATTTATTCTCCAATAAATTCTGAGGATATTAACAATATTATACCACAAATTTAGCAAAAATGTGTTTGTATTTTTTGAACTTCAAAATCTAAAATCTTTTTATCTCTCTCACACCTTCTCCCCAAATCTCTCAAGAGCTTTTTTCACCCTTGAAATTATCTCATTTCTTATTTTCTCTGGCGAGATTACAACAACGTCCTTTCCCAAATACAAAATCCTTGACAACACCTCCGCCTCTTCAAAGGTGTAGTAGTAGATTGTAAGTTGGTGTTTATTTTTTTCTCTTAAAAACCTTGCCGATTTTTTGAAGGATGAAAAAAGACAAAATGCTCTTTCTAAAGCATTTCTTGTGTTCATAACCTCAAGTATTATTGGCTCTGGTGCTTGGGACTTTTTCAAAAACTCTTCATACTTTTTTGAAATTTCAGTTATAGTGAATTTTTTAGAGGTTAGTTCCAAATCATGAAGATTTTGAACAACACATTTTGCAAAGTTCTCAGAAGATATAGAGTAAATAATTGCATAGATCAAATCATCCTTGAGAGAATATTGAATCTTTACAGGAATCCCTGTTTCTTTAAATTGATGACCACTTCTTGTTATGTAAGTGTAGTTTATAGCTTTTTTTTCTAAAGCTGCATGAATTAAAATTCTTAGTTTCTTGCCAATCTCTTTTACCCATTCTCTTTTTACCACTTTGGAGTAGTTTTTAGGAAGCAGAATTTCTGGGTCAAACAGAAAATTGGTATTCACTTTTAACTTTTTTATCTTCTCAATTGTCTCATCTTCCAAAAAAAGATGCACATAACGGCTTGAAGTAATGAATTTCAACCACAAGAGTTCTATGTCTATGGCATAAGGCTCAATTGGCGCATCAATTCTTAAAGTTAAAAGAGAATCATCCTCTTTTTTTAGAAGATAAAGGTTTTTATTCTCTTCCTCATTTTTGTCCAAAACTCTTCTCTCTAAGCTTGGAAAATTACAATTGTACTTTTGTAAAATCTCTTGCACACCTCTTTGGGTGATTCCGCCATTTTCGTAAGCTGTGTTAATAATCTCTTCTAACGCCTTGTAAAATGTGCTTTTTATGCTACTAAATATCTCCATAGTTTCTCAAAATCTCCTTCCACTCTTCTATAATCTCTTGTCTGAGCTTACTTGAGGCTTCGCTGCCACCTTCAACAACAACCCTGTGTGAAAAGCTTCTAAGCCATGGTTTGAATTCTTTTAGGTTGCTAAGTTCATACTCAACAACAAATTCATTTTGGCTTACCTGCTTAATATCTGCGCCTTTCAGCTCTCTTTTTACCCTGTTTAACACAAAGTTGAAGCTGGCATCTTTATCATCAAGGATGAACCTTAGTTTTACTCTTTTAAACCCTGTTTTTTTGAGTGGAACAGACACAAAAAAGCACTTTTCTATAACTTTCCAGTATTCTTTGAAAATGTTTTTGTCAAATGTCTCATCTAAAATTTCTATTTTTTCTACCCTTGAAGCAGGAAGGGTATTTATTGCCCTTTCATTTAGCACAATAAAATACCATCTGCCAAGCTTTACATCGTAAATAATTCTGAGGGGAATACAAGTATACTCTTTGCTTTCATTTTTGCCTCTTGGATAATACCAAACTTTTGTTTTTCGACCTTCTGATGCCGCTTGCCAAAATCTCCACACAAGCTCTTCATCTAAAACATAATGATGAGGCACATATGTAAACCAAAATAGTTGATTTGCTTCTTTTACAAACTCTTCTTCACCATTTTTTAAAAGATATTTTTCCAAGCTCTCTTTTAAAAACCACCCCGGAACATTTGGTACATTTGTGTTTATAAAAAACAAAACTGAAAGGTAGATGTCTTTTATCTCATCTTTTGAAAACCCTGAAAAAAGTTTTTCGATTGTATTTGACAAGACATAAACTTTTTCTTTTTTTAGAAATTTTATAACGCCTATACTTTGCATTTCTTTCAATGTCCTTTTTATACTTGAGTCAATGGCTTTATCTTTTGTTCTTTCATCAAGCGCAAAGTATATCTTATCAACAATCTCATTTGTAGTTGCTCTTTTGTTTTTTGAAGAATTCAAAATCTGAAGAATCATGAAAAATAATGTTGTTTGAAGCGGAGTTGAGGTTTTTGAAAAATATATATTGATAAGCGGATTTTCTACTTCTTTAAAAAAATCTTCAACTATACATGGTAAAACTTTTTTGCCTTCTCTTTCAACCGATAGATATTCATCTTCTTTTAAAAACACTCTCATGCGCCGCAGCTCTTCATCAAATGTTCTTTTTCCTATCTTAAAAAGCTCAGCGTCTTCTCGTGAATAACATCCATATAAATACACAAGCCGTGAAAAGTTCCTAAGCTTGTTAAAGTCATTTATAAAAGGATTGAACTCTGCCATGGACTTTAACTTCCCCTTTTGTAATTTTCCTTCGTTTTTGAGATTTGTTCTGCGTAAAATAAACTTTGTCATATTAATAACATTATACCAAAAAAATAAAAGCACACAATAACATTAGCTGCTTGCACCACCGCCAGAAGAACCTCCGCCGCCAAAGCCGCCGAATCCTTCTAAAGTTTCAACAGTAACAACTACAATTTCTGCAGATGTGCTATCTTCTATTTTTTTGCCAAAGCTCTTATTTCATTCTCGTCAGAATCATCTATAAGGTCTGCATAGTCGAAAACGTAGCTATTTTCTTGAGGTTTTTGGGGAATGGTTGCAAAATCGCAAAGTGGTGAAAATATATACACAAAAAGTATTCCTGCAATGATAACTAATGCAATTAGCCCTTTTCTTCTTTTCACTATATTTTCACCTCTTTATATATACCACTTTTTTAAACAATTTACTATAGAGTCTAATCCAAATATTATAACGCTGAATCAGATAAAAAAGTTTTGTACAAAGTATAGAAATTGGATATAATACCTCGATGATTTGAATGCTGTTAAATAAATGAATATTTGTAACTTTCCTACTTTTTAACCCAAAAGGCTTATTTATAGACATCTTTTTATCGTTTTGCTTAGAAGCTATTCTTTTTTCAGATTGTATATATTTGCAAAAATTATGTATAAAACTGTTATTTTGACTAAAAGTCATATCCGTCGACCTCAAGTAGCAAAAATTTTGGGTTTGATTTGAACACGGTTTCAAGCAGATAGTACAAGTTTTTGGTTTGTTTTCTGGCAGCAACTGGATAGACGGAAAGGTATGAATGGCTTTTGCTTCTTGATTTTTCTGGGTTGACGCTACTTTTCCACAGATGTATTGATATAAAAACATTGACACCCTTGCATAAAGTTGATATAATAAAATCAAGCTCTCGAACGTGTTTGTAGCCTCCCCTTTGGGGATTGAAACCCTTTTAATGTGATTTGTTCAGCTTTTGCTTTTTTGCCGTTTGTAGCCTCCCCTTTGGGGATTGAAACACTGGCTCAATACTCCAGTTCTCAGGTGCCCTTTAGCTTTGCAGCCTGTCATTTGATGATTGAAAAATGAAATGAAATCTGTGGACTGCTTTTTGAAAATTGAAACAATCTTTATAAAACCTCAAACAAAGTTTGTGGTATAATTTAATTGGACAAAAACAAAATCAACATCTTTGCCTGCAGAGTGCAAAATCTTATTCTAAAAAACCATAAATTGGAGTGAAATTATCTTGAACCCCGAAATTCCACCAATGGAGCATGATACCACTTTTAAGTTCTTGCTCAAAAACAAAAAAGAGCTACTTCTTCTTGTAAAAGACATTCTCAAATATAGCTGGGCAGATGAAATAGATGAAGAGTCTATAGAATTTGATGACAGCGAATTTGTAACACAGCACTTTTCACAGCTCAGAGCCGATATTATTGCAAAAGCAAAGCTAAAAGACAAAGAAGTATATTTTTACATTCTGATTGAGAACCAATCAACAGTAAAAAGAGATATGGCACAAAAGATACTAAAGTACATGGTAAGCTTGTGGTGGAATGAGCTTAGCAAAGGATCTGAAAATTGCCGCCTGTTATACCAATAGTTGTGTACAACGGAATAAAGGAAAAATGGAATATTTCAACAGACCTGATGGAAGCATTTGAAACCTTCAAGGATGACGTGTTCAGATACAGAGTAGTAGATGTGTTTGAGATAGACGTCAAAAAGATTTTGGAAGAGGAGAAAGATTTGCTGATGCCGATAGTATTTTATTTAGAGCAGGTAAGAGAAGACAGGGATGAGCTGATAAGAAGGCTTTTAGAGGTTGAGAAGAATTTAGAGAAGCTAAGCAAAGAGAATATAGAAAGGTTTTTGAGGTGGGCATATTACATTATAAGACCGAGGTTATTAGAAGAGCAAAAAGAAGAATATGACAGGGTAGTGGAGAGAGTTAAAAGAGGGGGTGGAAAGAATATGGGTGATTTTGTATCAAATGTAGCAAGACTTCTTGATGAAGCAAAAGCAAAAGATTTTAACCTTGGACTGCAGCAAGGCCTTCAGCAAGGACTGCAGCAAGGTATTCGTGAAAGTCAAATCAAGATAGCCAAGAAGATGATACAAAAGGGTATAAAAGATGAAGAAATAGCCGAGCTTACAGAACTTGATATTGAGGAGATAAAGAGATTGAGGAAAGAGCTTTTAAATTGACAGCAAGAGATTTTTGCTACAAGCAGTTTTAAAACCTCCATTAATATACACCATAAATCTCTCTTTCAGTAAGTTAGAACCATACGCAGCGTAAATAATCTTCCCTTTTTCCACTCTTCTTCCCCTCTTTTTTTTGATTAAACAATTACCCAATACTCATTGCACTTGCCAATTGATAAATGGCAAAAGGTTACACTGTCGCAATCCTCTTGCCAACTTCTTGGGTTCAAAGTTTTATTTCCTTGGCTGCCATAAGTATTCAACAGACGGCTTTTTCACCACCGGCTGAGGGTAAAGACTCATAAGCTGCTGGATTTCCTTGTCGATGTCACATCGAACTTTCAGTCCAAGCTCTTTTGCCTTTTCATAGGTGATTGGATAGTCGTGAGTCCACCTGCCTTCAACAAGCTGGGTTGCTATATTTTCAGCAACATCATCTGGGTAGTTTCCGCTCAAAAGCTCCAAAACAGCATCTTTGGTTTGCCTTAGCGCCTTTTTAGCAACGTCTGCCAAAATCAGAGTTTTGTCGTCAATATCCGCAATTGGCTTTTGCTTTACAACCTCTAAGATTGACACAGCTGGAAACTCACCTATCTGCGGGTCAACAGGTCCCAAAACAGCATCCGGTGCCATTACAATCTCGTCCGCTGCAAGAGCAATGAGCGTTCCGCCAGACATTGCATGGTGTGGAACGTGAACTGTAACCTTGCCCTTGTGTCTTTTTATAGCCCTTGCAATTTGAAGCGATGCCAGCACAAGCCCGCCCGGTGTGTGAAGGATTATGTCAAGAGGAACAGATGGGTCTGTCATTGAGATTGCTCGAATTACCTCTTCTGAGTCGTTTATGTCGATGTACTTGTAAATTGGAAAGCCAAGAAAACTCATAGTCTCCTGCCTGTGGACAAGCAAAATAACTCTTGAACCTCTTTTTTTCTCTATCTTTGCAATCATCTTCTGCCTTGCAGATTCAATCATTCTTTGCTTCATTACAGGCTGAATAGATGTAATAATTAAATACAGTACTAATATATCCCAAAAACTCATACACAATCCTCCTTTAGTAGTCTATTATTAAAAGTATCTGTAATAGAAAATCTCATCGTCAAAGAAATTGTTGTATCTTCTATATTTTTTCTTAAACATATTGATAGTGAGCATACCAAATAAGAATCCACCTATATGAGCCCACCATGCAATGCCGCTTCCAAATACAGGTCCAAATAGTTCTAATATCCCAGATGACACCTGTGACAAAAACCAAAATCCAAGGAAAATGATTGCTGGAACCTCTATAAAAAGTGGAATAAACCCAATTGGAATCAAAGTTACAATCCTTGACAGAGGAAACATCAAAAAATATGCACCCATCACACCAGAGATTGCACCAGATGCCCCAACTGTTGGAACGGAAGATGTTGCATTGAAAAACCAGTGAGTAAGCGATGCTACAATTCCGCTCAAAATATAGAACATTAAAAACCTAAAGTGCCCTACTCTGTCCTCAACATTGTCACCAAAAAGCCATAGGCTCCACATGTTGGATATAAGGTGCATCCAGCTTGCGTGCAAAAACATAGATGTTAGAATTGAACCGATTGAAGCTGTGATTGCAAACAAAAGTCCATGTTGAAGATAGTAGGTAAACCTTTCTGGAATAAATCCATATCTGAGCACAAACTCCTCTGCCTTGGCTTGAGGCAGTGACACCTGGTATAAGAATACAAAAATATTTACCAATATAATTGTCCAGGTTACAAAAGGTTTTTCCCTGCTTGGAATTGTATCTTTTAAAGGTATCATATACTTTTCTCCTTTCACAGAGGTTTATAAAAATAATTCCTTTTTTTATTTCACATCTATAATTATTTATACCCCTCACAATAAAAAAAATTGGCTGTCACCTTAAAAACTTATTTAAAACTCTGACAGCCACTTTTTTTATTATTCTTCCTCTCTAACCCTTGCAATTGACGACACCTTTATACTATCGCCGTCTATTCGCATGAGTTTCACACCTTGGGTTGATCTTCCTTGAATTGGCACCTGATCTATTTCAAGCCTAATAAACACTCCATCAGTTGAGCACAGCATTATCTCATCATTGTCATTTACCATCTTTATATCAACAATTTTACCCGTCTTTTCTGTGACCTTGTATGTCAAAACTCCTTTTGCACCACGTTTTGTTTTCCTGTATTCCTCAATATCGCTTCTTTTTCCAAAGCCGTTTTCTGTAACGCACAAAAGATACTTTCCATCGCTCGCCTTTTCCATTCCAACCACAAAGTCGCCATCTTCAAGTGTCACACCTTTGACGCCTTGTGCTGACCTCCCCATAACTCTTACATCATTTTCATTGAAAACAACACAGTACCCTCCGCTTGAAACAAGAACCATCTCGTCATTGCCAGAGGTGAGTTTTACATCAATCAAGCAGTCATCCTCGGCCAAAGTTATTGCTTTTTTGCCCGCCTTTGTTGTATTTTCAAACTCGCTCAAAAGCACCTTTTTGATTGTTCCGTTTTTAGTGCACATCATCAAGAAACCTTCTTTAAAGTCCTTTACAGTCATGCAAGCTGTGATTTTTTCATCTTTGCCAATCTGAATCAGATTAACAATTGCCGTGCCTTTTGCCTGCCTTGATGCCTCTGGCACTTCATATGCTCTGAGCCTATACGCTTTTCCTTTGTCTGTAAAGAACAAGATGTAGTGATGAGTTGTTGTGACAAATACCTCTTCCACAAAGTCCTCTTCTCTTGTTGAGATTCCCGTTATACCCTTACCGCCTCTCTTCTGGCTCTTGTATGTGTCAAGCGGAAGTCTTTTGATGTATCCAAAGTGTGTAAGTGTAATTACTGTGTCTTGTTCTTGAATAAGCTCTTCTTCTTCAAAATCTTCTTGTTCATCTTGAATTATCTTTGTCCTTCTCTCATCCTTGTACTTTTCTTTTATCTCCAAAATCTCTTTTTTAATAATCTCCTTCACCATTGCCTCATTTGCAAGCACGTTCTTGTAATACTCAATCATCTTAAGAAGCTCTGCAAGCTCTTCTTCTATCTTTTGTCTTTCAAGCCCGGTAAGTCTTTGCAGTCTCATATCAAGTATTGCTTGAGCTTGGACTTCAGTAAATCCAAACCTTTTAATGAGTCTTTCCTTTGCTTCATTTACTGTCCTTGATGAACGAATGATTGAGATAATCTCATCTATATGGTCAAGTGCTTTTTTGAGCCCTTCTAAGATGTGAGCCCTCTCTTCAGCTTTTTTGAGGTCATATTTTGTTCGTCTTACAATTACATCCTTTTGATGTTCAATGTAGTAATTTAGCATATCCAAAAGAGTCAGGACCTTTGGTTGGTTGTCCACAAGCGCAAGCATGATTATTCCAAAGCTGTCCTGAAGCTGGGTGTTTTTGTATAGCTGTTTTAAAACTACATTTGCATCTGCATCTTTTTTTATTTCAATTACAATCCTAAGACCTTCTTTGTCAGACTCATCTCTTATATCAGAAATTCCATCTATCCTTTTCTCGTGAACAAGCTCGGCAATCTTTTCAATAAGCCTTGCCTTATTGACCATGTAAGGAAGCTCTGTTACAACTATTCTCTGTCTTCCTTTGGAGGTCTGCTCAATTGTTGCTTTCGCCCGTACGATAATTTTTCCTTTTCCGGTTGCATAAGCATCCCTTATACCCTTTTTGCCGATGATATACCCGCCTGTTGGAAAATCAGGCCCTTTGATTATTTTCATTATGTCATCTAAGCCTGCATTCTCATTGTCAAGTAGGTACACAATTGCGTCAATCACTTCTGCAAGGTTGTGAGGCGGTATGTTTGTTGCCATACCAACCGCAATTCCCTGGCTGCCATTTACCAAAAGATTAGGAAACCTTGATGGCAAAACCTTTGGTTCTTTTGCCGATTCGTCAAAGTTGGGCATGAAATCAACTGTCTCTTTTTCAATGTCGCGAAGCATCTCGATAGCAATTTTGCTCATACGCGCTTCAGTGTAACGCATAGCAGCTGGAGGGTCTCCATCTACCGACCCAAAGTTTCCATGTCCGTCAACAAGCGGATGGCGCATGGAAAAGTCCTGTGCCATTCGAACAAGGCTTTCGTACACAGCAGCATCGCCGTGCGGATGGTATTTGGCAAGAACATGCCCGACAACAGTTGCAGATTTTCTGTAAGGCTTGTCAGGTGTAAGACCTATCTCGTTCATTGCATAAAGTATTCTTCTGTGAACAGGCTTTAAGCCATCTCTCACATCTGGCAGCGCACGGGACACAATTACGCTCATTGCATAGTCTATATAGCTTCGTTTCATCTCTTCTTGTATTTCAACAGGAATTATCCTGAAATCAAGCTCTTCCATTTAAAACTTTTGCCTCCTTTTATATATCCAAATTCCTTACATATTTAGCATTTTTCTCAATAAACTCTCTTCTTGGCTCTACTTTTTCGCCCATCAAAATTGTGAAAATCTCCTCTGCCATGACAGCATCTTCAAGCTCAACTCTCAAAAGAATCCTCCTTGCAGGGTCCATTGTAGTCTCCCACAGCTCTTCTGCGTTCATCTCACCAAGACCTTTGAATCGCTGAACCTGGGCATCCTTCATCTCTTGCAAAATTTTCTGAAGCTCTTTGTCGTTATACGCATATCGAACCTGTTTTCCTTTTGTTATCTTGTAAAGTGGTGGCTGGGCAATGTAAATGTGGCCGTTTTCTATAAGCGGTCTCATGTACCTGTAAAAGAAAGTAAGAAGGAGCGTTCTTATGTGAGACCCGTCAACGTCAGCATCTGCCATTACGATTACTTTGTGATATCTCAGTTTTTTAAGGTCAAGGTTGTTTCCAATACCACAACCCAATGCCTGAATTAAAGGAAGTAGCTTGTCATTTGAATAAATCTTGTCAGGGCTTGCTTTTTCAACATTTAGCATTTTTCCCCAAAGCGGTAAGATTGCCTGATAACGCCTGTCTCGTCCTTGCTTTGCAGAACCACCTGCAGAGTCACCCTCAACTATGAATATCTCGCACTTTTCAGGGTCTTTTTCTGAACAGTCTGCAAGTTTTCCTGGAAGGTTTGAGCTGTCTAAAGCAGATTTTCTCTTTATAACAAGCTCTCTTGCCTTTCTTGCCTCCTCGCGTGCTTTTGCCGCCAACAGTGCCTTATCTATTATCTTTTTTGACACATCAGGATTTTCCTCTAAAAATGCTGCAAGCTTTTCAGAAACTAAATTTTCAACTGCCCAGCGTGCCTCGCTGTTTCCAAGCTTTGTTTTGGTTTGGCCTTCAAATTGCGGCTCGTGAATCTTAACAGAGACAACCGCTGTCATGCCATCTCTTATATCTTCACCTAAAAGCTGATTGTCTCCTTTTACAAAGTTATACTTTTTTGCATACTCATTAACCGCTTTTGTCACAGCAGCTTTAAAGCCAACCAAATGTGTACCGCCATCTATTGTTGCAATGTTGTTTGCAAATGAATAGATGTTTTCACCAAACTGGTCTGTGTATTGGATTGCAATTTCAACCAAAATCTGGTTTTTTTTGCCCTCAATGTAAATTGGCTCTGGATGCAAAACCTCTTTGTTTCGGTTTAAAAACTTTACAAACTCTGCAATACCGCCATCGTACTTTAGCTCAATTGTCTTTGGATTTTTTTCTCTCTCATCAGTAAATGTTATCCTTATCCCTTTGTTTAAAAATGCAAGCTCACGAAGACGCTGCAGCAACACGTCCGCGTCAAACTCAATTGTCTCAAAAATCTCATCGTCGGGCAAAAATGTAACTTTTGTGCCTGTCCGTTGTGTCTGGCCAATTACCTTTAAATTACAAACTGGCTTTCCTCTTTCATACTTTTGGTAATATACTTTGCCGTCTCTGTAAACTTCAACCTCTAAGTATCTTGAGAGTGCATTAACAACAGATGCACCAACACCATGAAGACCGCCAGAGACTTTATACACACTTTCATTGAACTTTCCACCTGCGTGAAGTACTGTAAATACTACCTCAACACCGCTTTTTTGAAGTTTTGGATGAATGTCAACAGGAATTCCTCGTCCATCGTCTAATACAGTTACAGAATTGTCCCTGTGAATGATAACATCAATGTTTTTGCAAAACCCTGCCATTGCCTCGTCAATTGCATTGTCAACAATCTCATATACTAAGTGATGAAGACCTCGCTGGGATGTTGAACCTATATACATTCCAGGACGTTTTCTTACAGCTTCAAGCCCTTCTAAAACCTGTATCTCACTTGCAGTATATTCTTGATTTGGATTTTTTGTTGTAGCCAACTTCATATCACCTTCCAAAAATAGAATTTTGAATAAAAATAAAATGACCTTTAACTTTCATCTAAGTAGTTGTCTACATAGTAATTAAAATTCAAAAACCTTTTTGCAATTGTTGTTGAGGACACAGGAGAGACAATAGCATACAGTCTTCCATCAATCTCAAGGATTATAATTGACTTTTTCAAATCATCGTTTATGACAACAAGCCTATCTTCGTTTTTAAGACTTTCCAAAATTCTTAAGTTATCTTCAGAGCTCATAAAAATGTCGTAGCTCATTATCAAAAGAAGCTCTGAACTGTTTACAACATAATCCTCACCTATATGAGCGAACATACCTTCACATCCCTATGGATTTTTTAAAAGAAGATTTAAAGTTGAATGAGATTTATATCATGGCTCAAAAGCCCTGTTTTTACTAAACTGTCTTTCTCATCTGCAGAGGTTATAATTGCTTGATAATCTTTACAAAGCTTTAAAACATTTTTTCTTTTTTCACTGTCAAGCTCTGAGAATATATCATCTAAAAGCAAAACTGGTTTTTCAAAAAGCTTTGCAGATGCAAGAGAGATTGCAATGCATGCAAACTTAATTTGGCCTTCTGAGGCATATTCTTTTGCATTTTGGCCGTTTATAAAAACATCAAAATCATCTCTGTGAACACCTTTGGTTGTAAACCCCATCTGAACATCCTTTTCAAACTGCTTCTTAAGTTGGCTGTAATACTCTTCCTCACTTGATGATGGAATAGAGGGTCTGAAGACAATATCAATTGTGCTTTTGTCTTCAAACACTTTGTACCAAATCTCCTTTGTTGCCTCAGACAACCTCTTTATTGTCTCTTCTCTTTTTTTTAATATCTGACAACCCAATTTAGAAAGCTCAATATCATACACATCTATTATATCCTTTTTATCATAACTTTTCAAAAAAGCGTTTCTGCTCATCAAGGCTTTTTGATAGTCTTGAAAGGTTTTTATCATGTAAGGGTATAGTTTTGCAACCTCCATATCCAAAAACTTTCGTCGCACTTTTGGGTCTTGCTTTATAAGCTCTGTCGAATCTGGCTCAAAATGCACAAATTTGAATTTTTCTATAAGCTCGGATAGCCTATTTATTTTCTTCTCATTTATCATTATTCTCTTTTGACCGAGCCTGTCTACATAGCATAATATACCATATTCAACGTCATTTGCTAAAATACTTGCTTCAAGCTTAAAATATTCGCTATCGAAACTGATGAGATTTGTATCCTTTGATTTAAAAGACTTTCCACAAAGACAAAAATATATAGCCTCAAGAAGGTTTGTCTTTCCTGAGGCGTTTTTACCTAAAATCAAATTTATTCCATCTTTGAACTCAAAAAACCTTTCCTTATGATTTCTAAAATTTTCAAGGTAAATACTCTTTATTATCATCTTTTCAAAACCCCAAATCAAAAAGCTTATTCTGGCATCTTAACAGGAAGCACAAGATAGATGTAGCCCTCATCCCCTTGCTGCTTTACAACGCTCGGGCTTGTAAGTGATGTAATGTAAATGTCTACTCCTCCATCTAAAACCTTTAGAACATCTAAAAAGTATTTAACATTAAACCCAATTCTGATGTCTTTTCCTTCAACATCGCAAAGAACATCTTCTTCGTACCTTCCATCTGTTGAATATGACATGACCCTGAACATCATACCAGAAACCTCAAATATAACAGCTTGGACATTTGTTTTCTCATCCTTTGAAACAATTGATGCTCTTTCAAGTGTGCTCTCTAAAACATCTGCTGAGATTGAAATCTTTGTTGAATACTCTGTCGGAATGACATTTTTATAGTCAAAAAATCTACCTGATATGAGGGTTACAATGACGCTGGTCGAGCCTATCTCAAACAGAGCCTGATTTTCAAAGAACGAAACTCTTACCTTTTCTGCTTCTTCAATGTCTATTATCTTTGTTATATCATCTAAGTTCTCAGCTGGCACAATCTTTGAAAACTCGCCGTCTACTTCAATTGGTTTTAATTTGCAAATTGCGAGCCTGTGCCCGTCCATACCGACGAGGTTTACACTATCTCCTTCTCTTTCAAAAAGCACTCCTGTAAATGTAGGCCTTGTCTCATCCTTAGATGTTGCAAATATAACCTTATCCATGGCGTCTTCAAACTCGGTTGCTGCAAACTCACAAAAGCTGTCTATCGGCTTTCTGTCCATCTTTGGAAAGTCAAGTGGGTCAAGAGTTGGGAGTCTGAACTCTATTTTCTGGCACCTGATTTTTACCTCGTTGTCCTCTCTTATTATTTCAATGTCGCCAGATGGAAGTTTTTTTACAATATCAGATAGAAGCTTTGCCTTGACAAGTGCTGCTCCCCTTTCTAAAATCTCTGCCTGAAATTCTGTTTGCATTTGCATCCTCATATCGTTTGTGGTAAATACAACTACATCTTCTGCTTCAATTAATACACATTCCAAAACTGATGTTACCTTTGTTGATGCTGCCGCAGGTATTACCTTGGAAATATTATCTTGCAGAGTGCTTTTGTCTACAACAAATCTCATTTTTGTTCCCTCCTCTTTTATTGGGGGTATTTGCACGCAAGCTTAAATAAAACTCTACCAGTAGTAGTACTAATAATACCTGTGGATAAGTTAAAAATGTGTGCAAGTCCTTGAAAAATGTGAATTTGAAAAGCTTAAAAACATTGTGGATAATTTAAGTGGTTTTCAACTAAATTCACTTGTGAAAAATCAAATTCACACATAAGTTATCCACAGTTGTTTATTCCCTGTTGATAAGTCGTTTTTTTAGGTTTTCCACAGTATTTCTTATGTTAGTATCCTTGTTGATAAGTTCTTTAATTTTTTCACAAGCGTGAAGTACTGTTGTGTGGTCTTTTCCGCCAAAGGCTTCCCCTATTTTAGGCAAGGATACATTTGTGAGCTCTCTTGCTAAGTACATTGCAATTTGGCGTGGGAATGCTACATTTCGAGACCTTCTTGATGATTTAAAATCTTCTAGTTTGATATTAAAATAACCTGCAACCTCTGCTTGAATATCTTCAATTGTGAGCTCTTTTTTGGTGTTTGTATCTATAAACTCTTTTAGGGCCTTTTCAGCAAGCTCTAAGGTGATTTCCTTGTCTGGTGCCATCAGCTTTGAGTATGCTAAGATCTTATTTAAGGCACCTTCGAGCTCTCTTATGTTTGTCTCAATCTTTGAGGCTATGAACTCTAAAATGTGCTGTGGAACTGGCGTTCCTTCAAGCTGGCACTTTTTGCTCAAGATTGCAATTCGCGTCTCAAAGTCAGGTGGCTGTATATCAGTTATAAGTCCCCATTCAAAGCGGGATCTGAGCCTGTCTTCTAATGTGTTTATTTCTTTTGGTGGTCTGTCTGATGATAGAATTATCTTTTTATTTGCTTCATACAGTGTGTTGAATGTGTGGAAAAACTCTTCTTGGGTCCTTTCTTTTCCACCTAAAAACTGGATATCGTCAATCAAAAGAACGTCGACGTTTCTGTATTTCATCCTAAATTCATCAGTCTTTTCATCGCGAATTGCTGCAATCAGCTCGTTTGTGAATATTTCTGATGTCACATACATGACCTTTGTATCAGGATAGAGCTTTAGTACATGGTGGCCGATTGCATGCATAAGATGAGTTTTTCCAAGCCCAACTCCACCGTAGATAAAAAGTGGGTTGTATGTCTTTTCTCCCGGTGGTGTTTCTGCAACTGCCAAGGCTGCAGCATGAGCAAGCCTATTATTGTTCCCAACTACAAAGGTTTCAAATGTGTATTTTGGATTTAAAGTTGTTGTGATTTCAACTTTTTCTTCTTGTTTTTGCTTTATGTACTTTTTGTACTTTTCAACCTCGTTTGGCAAGATTACTTTTAAACTCAAATGAGGTGAGTAAAGCTGCCTCAGTGCGTTTAAAATCAAAAGTGAATACCTGTTTATGACAATCTCCCTGTGAAAATCTGCAAATGCCTTTAGTATGAATGTATCATTCTCATCAAAACAGATTGGAACAAGAGTCTCCACCCATGTGTTGTATGAAATATCTGTCGGGCTTGGATTTAGCTCTTTTTTAATGACCTCCTTTATATCCTCCCATACTTTGTTAACGTCGTAATCAACCATTTTCAAATCCACCCTTTTGTATGTAATATAATTGGTTGTGGATATTTTGAGTATGTAAACAAAAAAATAATCGCCTAAATTCTTAGGCTTTATCCACAATGTTATCAACAGTTGTGGATAAATATTTTTCACAACCGAAATTTTGTTTTTAAATCTTAAGAGCACTATTAAATATATCAAAAAAAATTATTCACATCAACAAGAAAATTTTTTTTCGAGAATCAAATTTTCCACAGTGGAGAGATTATTTACACCCTGTTAAAAATCTGTGGATAAAATCTGTGGATATGTGGATTATTTCTGTTGATTAATTTTATGAAATTCTATTTTTCACATGTGAAAATCTAATTTAACAATGGTTAACCCAAAAAGATTTATTCTGACTTTGCTGTTTCCTGTCCAGTTCGAATTTGTGGACAAGTTTTAATTTAAAAGTTTACATAATTTGACTTTGTGAATTTTGATTTCAATTTTCAATAATAATGATGGGATAATGGGTTTACATATTGTTTTTTTACACTCAAAAGATTGAGTAAAGCTTTTCAATAAGAAATTCAATCAGTTTGTGAGGGTTTGGAACAATTTTCTGGATGGTTATAAAAAGGCTCAAAAAAAGCCCTGTTAAAATTAAAGAAAAGGTAAAAAACATCTCCTTCTGTAAATACCTTGATTTTAAAATTTTATATTGAATCAGAGCGGCCAAGGTATATCCTAAGACTATAAAAAAGATGTTCATCTTAAAAGAATCACCCTACTTCAGTTTTTTAGCATTCCAAACCGTCTTATAAAAGGTTTGACAGTAATGCTCACGGCTATTCTTTGTTTGTCAAATTTTAATGGTTTTTTGTACTTGATGTAGTATATATCCTGAAAATGTGGTATATCAGCTCTGAGTTCAAACGATTTTTTTAGAGCTTGGTTTATGTCTTTTGAGATGCTCTTTGAAAACTCTTTTTTGACTTCTTCTATGTTTTTTTGTGTAAACTGAAGACCCTTTTCCTTTTCCCCAAGATTTACCTCTGAGATTATCTCTATTTTAAAAAGAACCTTATTTTTGGCATTTTTTGTAAGGATTTTATTGCTGCTGTGGATAAGCTCAAGCGAAATTGACCAGTTTTTATTCTCAATTGGATATATCCCGCTTTTTATCTTGTTCAAGACCCACAAAACTCCTCTTGTTTCATTGTGATTTAGATAACCAATAAGCTTAAAGTTGTCAAACACGGCTGTTTTTGAGACAAAAAACATGTAGTTTTCAGACGATAGGGCAATAGGTCTTTTAATTTCGACAAAAGGAGCAAATCCTACTTTTGATTTTGTGTTTGTCATTTTTACAAACTCGTAAATCTTTATCAAAAATAAAGCAAGAAGACTCCATCTTCTACAAGATGGAGATGAATTGCTAAAAATATGATATAATATTCCTCAGGTGATTAAAATGTACAGAACTCAGAA
Organism: Caldicellulosiruptor sp. F32; assembly: GCF_000404025.1. NCBI lineage: Bacteria > Bacillati > Bacillota > Caldicellulosiruptorales > Caldicellulosiruptoraceae > Caldicellulosiruptor > Caldicellulosiruptor sp. F32. Next base: position 21,252 of record NZ_APGP01000061.1, on the reverse strand, counting down.
AAATCATATAAGATGTGATAAACAAACATATAGAGTGCTTCGTCGACTTTGCCACTTTTCAAAAAACCTGTACAACTATGCCTTATACCATATAAGACAACACTACTTTAAAACTCAGCAATGTCTGCGATATGAAAGTGTATATCATCTTGTAAAAGAAAATGAAAACTACAGACTTTTGCCATCGCAGGTTGCCCAGCAAACACTTATTTCAGTGGATGAGGCTTTTAAATCTTTTCTAAGTCTTTTGAAAGCCAAAAAAGAAAGGAAGATAGAAGAAAAAGTTTCAATACCCAAATACCTGCCGAAGGATGGGATGTATCAGATAGTTTTTTCCAAGGACCAGTTCAAAATAGAAGACAAAAAAATACGATTAAGTCTTGGCAGAAAGTTTGCAAAGGAGTTTGGTGTAAGGTATTTGTATTTTGGGTTGCCACAAACTGTTTTAGGTAAAAAGCTTAAAGAGGTCAGGATAGTACCAAGATTTAATGGTAGATGGTTTGAGATTGAGTATGTGTATGAAGAGAGGCAGCAATTTAAAGTTTATGATTTGAGCAGATATTTAGGGATAGACTTAGGGCTTGACAATTTTGCAGCGGTGGTTGATACCATCGGGACTGCCTTTTTGATAGAAGGCAGGTTTTTAAAATCAGTCAACCGATGGTACAACAAACAAAGGGCAAGACTTCAGTCGATTTACAGCAAGCAGGGGATAAAATGTGGCAGAAAACTTGCTTTAGTTTCTCGCAAAAGACAGCATATAATTGAGAATTTTTTGAATCAGGCTGTGAATTTGATAATTAAGCACTGTTTGAACAATCAAATATCTGCAGTAGTTGTTGGCAGAATGAAAGGTATAAAACAGGGGATAGAGCTTGGGGCTATAAACAATCAAAATTTTGTGGGGATACCGTATGATAAGTTCAAGAGGAAGCTAAAATCAAAGTGTATGTATTATGGCATAAGATATATGGAGGTGGATGAAAGCTTTACATCACAAAGATGTAGCAGGTGTGGGATAGTAGATAAGAGCAATAGGAAACACAGGGGACTGTATGTATGCAAGGGCTGTAGAAATGTAGTGAATGCAGATATAAATGGTGCGATAAATATACTTTTGAAGGTAGCTGGTGAGTCTGCAGTAAAGCAGATAGCCAGTAGTGGGTGTGTGAACCACCCTGTGAGAATAAGGGTGGCTTAAGATGCTGCCAAACTTCTCACTAAAGCCTCCACCTCTTCAGGTGGATGGTAGTTCACTATATAAGGATTTATCATACCAATTGTGATTATCTCAGAACTTAGAGAACAAAGGTATATTACACCAATTATAGGCTGGCTTATATCTTTTTCAAAGACAGGCTTTAGAGCCGAAAGGTCCACAAACTTGATTGAAATTACCATGATTATAGCAAGACTGAAGATTGTTATAAATGTTGTGATTTGAGAAAATCTTGCCAAGGTCTCAAGTCCTTTGTACACAGCATATGAAGAGACAATCAACATTGCGATTATTAAAAACAAAATAGATGTCTCTGGCATTACTGCAGTTGCCATAAACTCTACGAACTGGCCTATCTGGATTGCTGTTATGTGAAAGAAAAACCAAAGGTAAAAGATTGCAATTATACTTCCAAGCTTTTCAAAAACAATGTTTAAAATATTTGTAAATGTATGGTTGGGAAACATATTGCAAAGATATATAAGTGGCAGTGAGCTTAGGATTGAAAATGGATACATGAACACAACAGACAACCACACATCCTGATTTTTTGGTGGTGCATTGAATATTGGCAAGAATGTAAGTACCATTACTATTCTGTTCACAAAAAAAAGGCATAAAAATTGGTTGTATGTGATTCTTGAGTTTGACATTTTTCAAAACCACCTATGTGAAAGTTTTTACAGTTTTAGCTCAAAATGATTTTAAAATTTTTTGGTAAAAACAATAGGTCTTTTCTTGAGTATATTCCATGGGAAGCGAACAAAGACATCTTTTAAATCATGCAAGATTGTAGGTGCAATTGGTGCAAGGAAGTTTACTCCAAAAGACTTAAGATGGCAAAGATGAATTAACATTAAAATCCACACAAGCATTATCCCATAAAGACCGCAAATGCTCGCCATAATAACACATGCAAACCTTATGATTGTACACGCATCTGAGATAGCAGGAATCATGAATGTGGAGATTGCAGTAAATGCAACTGTTACAACCATTGGTGCACCGATAAGTCCTGCTGACACTGCTGCATCACCAATTACAAGGGCGCCCACAATTGATATTGCTTGACCAACAGGTCGAGGAAGCCTAACACCAGCTTCTTTCAAGATTTCGTATATAAGAAGCATGGTCAGTGTTTCAACTGAAGATGGGAAAGGTATTCCTGCCTGGGCACTTGCAATGCTTATCAAAAGCGATGTTGGCAAAAGCTCTTGATGGAATGTTGTTATAGCAATGTAAATTGCCGGCAGTGTTGTTGACACAAAAAACGAAAAGTATCTCAAAAGCCTGACTATACTGTAATAATATGGTCTTGAGTAATAATCTTCGCTTGTTTGAAAAGCCTCAACAAAAAGGTATGGCACGGTTAGAGCAAAAGGTGTGCCATCAACAAGGATAGCAACCCTTCCTTCCATTAACTTTCCAACAACAACGTCAGGTTTTTCAGAGTTTCCAACTGTAGAAAAGATGGAGTATTTACCATCTTCTATAAATGCTTCAATGTACCCTGACTCTAAGATATAATCCATGTCAATCTTTTCGAGCCTTCTTTTTACCTCATCTACAAGCTCTTTTTTGGCAATTGACTCAATATAGCATATTGCGATGTCTGTCTTTGAAATTCTACCTATCTTCATTGATTCTATTTTGAGCTTTGGGTCGCGAATCTTTCTTCTGATTAGAGCTGTGTTAGTTCGTAAATTTTCTGTAAATCCCTCACGAGGTCCTCTTACAACAACCTCTGTATTTGGCTCTTCAATTCCACGTGATTCCCATCCGCGCACAGATACTAAAAGCGCTCTGTCAATACCATCAACAAAAAGGGCAACATCCCCGCACAGGATACTATGAATAGTCTTTGCATAATCAAATTCTTCTGTTATACAGTGACTGTACAGGATACAATCTTTAATAAATTTGTACAAATCTTGAGGTGTGTATTGCTGGTTTTGATATAGATAAGTATCTTTCATAAGTGGCTTTAAAATATGTTCATTTATAACAAGCTTGTCAACAAGTCCATCAACCATTACTAAAAATGCTCTTATGTCTTTTTTGGGTCCAATTTTGAACTCTCTTATAATAAGGTCACTAAAATTTCCAAATTCACTTTTTACGTTCTCTAAATTCTGATCATAGCTTGTTGAGATAGACTTTGTCTGCGACAAGTTGTTTTTCTTCATTCTTTGCTCTTAAAGTCTTTTTTTTTCTATTTGATATTCTCTCCAGATTTAAAGGCGTGTATTCAAGAAGTTTTGAATAATATCGAAAGTTCCTCTAAAACCCCCTTTGACTTTTTAATATCATTTGCAGTATAATAAATCTTGTTTTATTATAAGTAAGTATAAAAGTGGCAACCACGCAGTTAAAATCATAGAAAATTTTTGAAAATTTTATTGTAGGAGGTGGAATAATATGAAAAGAACATACCAGCCACATAACAAGAGAAGAAAGAGAACACACGGTTTTTTGGTTAGAATGAGAACAAGAGGCGGAAGAAAGGTTCTCAAAAGAAGAAGATTAAAAGGTAGAAAGAGACTTGCTGTGTAAAAAAGACCACTCTCAACTTCAAAGGTGGTCTTTTTGCTTAAAAACACAATGTTATGTGATACAAGACAAGTGCATAAGAAGGGCAATGTAAAGGAAAACAAAGAGATGAAAAAGATAGTAAGTATCAAAAAAAGTGAAGAGTTTGAGGCATGTATCAGAAAAGGAAGGTTTGCAGCAGAGAAAAATGTAGTTGTGTACTCTTTGAAGAACGGGCTGGAGTACAGTAGACTTGGCGTTTCAATGTCATCAAAGCTTGGCAAAGCTACCGCAAGAAATCGGTTTAAAAGAATTGTAAAAGCATGGTATTTGGAAAATTTTGAGAGAATAAAAAAAGGGTTTGACATTGTTGTTTTGGCAAGAAAGACAAAGGAAGAAAAGATAAAGGCAAGAGAGATATGTTTAAAAGACTACAGGGATGAGCTTGAGAGAGCCTTCAAAAGGCTTAGACTTTTCAAAGAGGAATGAAAGATGAAGGTAAGAAAATATATTTTACTGATTATAAAATTTTTGATAAGATTTTATCAGAAGGTTATATCTCCTATGAAGGTTGTGCCAAGTTGCAGGTTTTACCCTACATGCTCAGAATACACCTTGCAGGCTATAGAAAAGTATGGATTTTATGGACTGTGGCTTGGGTTTAAAAGAATTATAAAATGTCACCCATTTCATCCAGGAGGATATGATCCGCTAAAATAAAATATCACAATTAGCAAAATCAAGGAGGAAAAGGTTTTGAATCCTACATGGCTTGATTTCTTAGCGATTCCACTTGGGAGACTTTTGAAGTTAATATATGACTTTTTACATGGAGCAAATATTCCAGGAAGCTATGGAATAGCCATTATCCTTCTTACATTGATTGTAAGAGGGCTGCTTCTTCCGCTGTATATAAAGCAAATTGCCTCAACATCTAAAATGGCAGAGGTTGCACCAAGAATCCAGGAAATCCAGCAAAAGTACAAAGGCGACCAGAGAAAGATGCAAGAAGAGATGCTAAAGCTCTATCAAGAGACAGGGTACAATCCTGCAAGTGGATGCTGGCCGCTTTTAGTTCAGATTCCCATTTTGTTTGCGCTCTACTATGTATTCCAAAATCCGCTTGTTTACGTTTTGGGAAAAACCCATCAGTACGTAAGAGACCTTGTTCAAGGGAAAGCTGGGTATGCAATAACTCAGACAATAATCAACGAAGCACAAAAGCTTGGACTTGACATGCACTTTTTTGGTATTAACCTTGCTCAAAAAGAGCTTATTGTTTTGCCAATCTTAAGTGCTGCTACAATGTTTTTATCAATATGGTTTTCCACAAACAGCCAGAAAAGATTCAATCCACAGTATGCTCAATCTCAGTCAAACGCAATGGCAGAAGGTATGAACAGGACAATGATGATTTTCAGCCCTCTTATGTCATACTTTATTGCACTGCAGGTACCAGCCGGACTTGTTGTGTACTGGACGGTAACAAACCTGTTTTCAATCCTGCAGCAGTTCATTGCGAATGAAGTTGTTTACAAGAAACTAAAGCACAAGAAAGAGGAAGAGGAGAAGAAAAAGCAGCTTGAAAATCAAGCTAAAATGCAGCAGGGAAAAGATGGTGTGAACAAAGAACAGGAAAAGCTGGGGAAAGAGAGCTCTGATGAAGACTTGGAAAAACAAGGGCAGGCAGAACAGGAAAAAGAAGAGGAGCAGAAAAGAGAAGAGCAGATGAGGAAAAAAGAGCTTGAAAAGCTAAAACAGCAAATGACAAGGTCGCAAGGGAGCAGTAAAAAGAAAAAGAAATAATGTAAAATTTCTTTTTGGAGGAGACAGTTTATGAAATGTGTAGAAAAAATAGCAAAAACGGTAGATGAGGCTGTTGAGCTTGCTTTAAAAGAACTTGGTGTTTCGCGTGAAAAGGTTGAGGTTCAGGTAATTGACGAGGGGTCAAAAGGACTTTTGGGGATAATTGGAGCAAGGCCAGCAAAGGTAAAGGTCATACTCAAACAAACGCCTGAGGAGAAGATTCAAGAGTTTTTGTCAGAAGTGTGTAGCAAGATGAATGTTAAGATTGAGAGGATGGACATATTAAAAGATGGGGAGTTCATAAAAGTAAATCTATTTGGGAAGAATACCTATCAATTAATTGGTAAAGACGGTGAGGTTTTAGATGCGCTTCAGTTTTTGACGGGTATTATTGTGAACAGGGGGGCACCTGAGGAGGAATCTGTGAGAATAATCCTTGACTGTCAGAACTTCAGAAAGAAAAAAGAAGAACGACTCAGACGTCTTGCACTTTCTCTTGCAGACAAAGTTGCAAGAAGCAAAAAGAGTATTAAGCTAAGACCAATGACACCGTATGAAAGAAGAATTATACACACAACACTGCAAAACCACCGGTTTGTGACAACTTACTCAGAAGGAGAAGAACCATATAGAAAAGTGGTTATAACTTTAAAATAAAAAAGTGCTTGAAGCAGGGTAAGTTTTTACCCTGCTTTGTTTGTATCTTGAAAACTTTCAAAAAAGGGGTATTGTAAATATGGAATTTGATACAATTGCAGCAATTTCAACCCCAATTGGCACTGGCGGGATTGGGATAATTAGAATCTCTGGGCAGAATTCAATTGAAGTTGCAGGGAAAATAATAAAGAGTAAAAGATTCAATAGCATTTATGATATACCTGTCAGATATGCAGCTTTGGTTGAGGTGTATGACAATGACGAGTTTATTGACCAGGCCATTTTGATAAAATTCAAAGCGCCTCATTCGTACACAGGTGAAGATGTTGTTGAGATTCAGTCTCACGGTGGCATGGTTGTTTTGAGAAGAATTTTAGAAGCGGTTATAAAAAATGGGGCACGCCATGCAATGCCCGGCGAGTTTACAAAAAGGGCGTTTTTAAACGGCAGGCTTGATCTGTCGCAGGCAGAGGCTATAATTGATATAATAAATTCAAAAACAGAGCTTTTGCAAAAAAACGCTGCAAAACAGTTAAAAGGGGTTCTTAGCAAAAAGATAGATGAGATAGCAGAGATTTTGCTAAATTTAATATCTTCAATTGAAGCGTCAATTGACTTTTCTGAACACGAGGTTGATGAGATATCTCCACACGAGATTGAAAAAAGCATTGATACTGCTTTAGAAAAGATAGATAGGCTTTTGAAGACATATGAAACAGGAAGAGCAATAAAAAGTGGAATTTACACAGTAATTGTCGGAAGGCCAAACGTTGGAAAGTCTTCTCTTTTAAACAGACTATTGAAAGAAGAAAGGTCAATTGTCACAGACATCCCTGGCACAACAAGAGATGTAATTGAAGAGGTTTTAGACATCGAGGGAATACCAATTATCCTTGTTGACACAGCAGGTGTGAGGCAGACAGAGGATGTCGTAGAAAAAATTGGTGTTGAGAGAACTCTCAAGAGCGTTGAGAGAGCTGACCTTGTGATTTTCATGGTTGAGTCAGATGGGATTACTAAGGAGGATATTGAGATTTTCAGTAGCATAAAGAATAAAAAATATATAGTCTTAGTAAACAAAACTGATAAGGGTATAAATATATCACAGGATGAGCTAAAAAAGCTTTTTGGCAAAGAAGGAATATTCATTTCCATTGCAAAGGATGAGAATTTAGAGCTTGTTGAAAAGACAATAAAAGAGGCTATTTTGGAACAAAATATTGAAGGGTTTGATGAAGTGCTGATAACAAATTTAAGACACAAAGAACTTCTTTTAAAAGCAAAAGAGTTTTTGGCTTCTGCAAAGCAAAACCTCTACAGTGTTCCGCTTGACATTCTATCAATTGACCTCAAAAACGCACTTAATAGCATATATCAGATAACAGGCAAAAACGTCACAGAAGACATGGTTGATAGGATATTTTCAATGTTCTGTATTGGGAAATGAATATTAGATCTACTTCTGGGCAAGACTGTAAGTTTTAAAGTTTTTAAAGGGGGCAGAAGCTGAAAGATGGAATTTATTGCAGGAGAGTATGACGTTGCGGTTGTTGGTGCAGGTCATGCAGGGTGTGAGGCAGCTTTAGCTTGCGCAAGACTTGGTTTGAAAACAATTGTGTTTGCTATAAACTTAGATTCAATCGGGAATATGCCGTGCAACCCAAGCATAGGCGGCACTGGCAAAGGTCACTTGGTGCGTGAGATAGATGCGCTTGGCGGTGAGATGGGAAAAGCTGCAGATGCAACAGCCATTCAGGTGAGGATTCTCAACAGGGCAAAAGGTCCTGCTGTGTACTCACTTCGAGCTCAGTGTGACAGAGCAAGATACAAACTGTATATGAAAAGGGTGCTCGAGAGCCAGCCAAACCTTGACATCAGACAGGGCGAGGTTTGTGATATTTTGGTTGAGGATGGCAAAGTCACTGGTGTAAAGGTCACAACTGGTGCAATTTTTAGGGCAAAAGCGGTTGTGCTTGCCACTGGCACATTTCTTGGTGGCAGGATTATAATAGGTGAGACTGTGTATGATGGTGGGCCTGATGGTATGCACCCAGCTAAGTACCTTACAGAAAGTCTCAAAAAGCTTGGGATTGAAATGATGAGGTTCAAAACAGGTACTCCTGCAAGGGTGCACAGAAGGTCTTTGGACTTTTCAAAGATGCAAATACAGCTCGGTGATGAGGTTATAACTCCATTTTCGTTTGAACACGAGACACTGGAAATAGAGCAAGTCCCTTGCTATTTGACATATACAACAGAGGAGACTCATAGAATAATAAGAGAAAATCTTCACCGCGCACCACTTTTTACAGGGCTTATTCAGGGTGTTGGGCCAAGGTACTGTCCTTCTATTGAGGACAAGGTTGTGAGGTTTGCAGACAAGCCAAGGCATCAGGTGTTCATCGAACCAATGGGACGAGATACTGAAGAGATGTACGTTCAAGGAATGTCTTCGTCATTGCCAGAAGATGTTCAGATTAAGATGTACAGAAGCGTGATTGGCCTTGAAAATGTGCAGATAATGCGCCCTGCATATGCAATTGAATATGACTGCATAAATCCGTTGCAGCTTGAGGCTACTTTGCAGTTTAAGAAAATCAAAGGACTTTTCTCAGCAGGCCAGATAAACGGAACCTCTGGGTATGAAGAGGCAGCAGCACAAGGAATCATCGCTGGGATTAACGCTGCGATGTATGTAAAAGGAAAAGAGATGCTGGTTTTAGACAGGTCTCAGGCATATATTGGTGTTTTGATAGATGATCTTGTAACAAAAGGCACAAATGAACCTTACAGAATCATGACATCAAGGGCTGAATATAGACTCATTTTGCGTCAGGACAATGCTGATTTGAGGCTTACAGAGATTGGGTATAGAATTGGGCTTATATCACAGGAAAGATATGAGAAATTTTTGAAAAAGAAAAAAATGATTGAAGATGAGATAGAGCGTTTAAAAAAGACCGTGATTGCACCAAGTGATAAGGTGAACAAATTTTTAATTGAACATGGTTCGTCGCCTATTTCAACAGGTGTAAAGCTATCAGAGCTTTTGAAAAGGCCCGAGCTTTCATATGAAGCTTTGCGCGAGATTGACCCTCAGCGGCCGGACTTGCCACGTTCTGTGAAGGAAGAGGTTGAAATTGAGATAAAGTATGAGGGATATATCAAAAAACAGCTACAGCAAATTGAACAGTTCAAAAAGCTTGAGAACAAAAAGATTCCTGAGTGGGTTGACTATAATCAGATTTCTGGTCTTTCAACTGAGGCTAAACAAAAACTTTCTCAAATAAGACCTGCTTCGATTGGCCAGGCATCAAGAATATCTGGTGTGTCGCCTGCTGATATTTCGGTGCTTTTAATCTGGCTTGAACAAGCAAAAAAAGGTTCTAAATAGAATGCTCGTTGTCAGTTTTAAATTTTTAAAAGGGGCAAAGGCAAAAATGGAGCTTTTAGATAGAGTTTTAGAGTTTTATAGTGTAAAAAATAGTCCTGTTGTAAAAGAACTTCTTTTGAGATTTATGAAATTAGTTCTTGAGAAAAATAAACACTTTAATCTCACAGCAATTGAAAATGAAGATGAGTTTGTGATAAAACACATTGCAGACTCACTTTCTTTGATAAAATTTCTTCAAAACGGTGATGGCAAATTAGTGCGCGCAATTGACATTGGTTCTGGCTTTGGAGTTCCTGGTATTCCTGTGAAAATTGCAAAACCAAGCATGAGCTTGGTTTTGAATGATTCTAACAAGAAAAAGTGCAATTTTATGAGTGAAGCAAAAGACCATTTGGGTTTATCTGGCATTGAAGTTGTCTGCCAAAGAGCAGAAGAACTTGGGAAAGAGGTTGAGTTTAGAGAGAGTTTTGACTTTGCGTTTGCAAGAGCTGTGGACAAACTAAATGTGCTTTGCGAGTACGCGCTTCCTCTTTTGAAGATTGGTGGAGCTTTTTTGGCCCAGAAAGGTTTTGAATGTGAGGATGAGCTTGAGAGCACCAAAAATGCAATTGCAATGCTTGGTGGTGAGATAGAGAAGATTGAAAAATTCACATTGCCAGAATCAGATGAGAAAAGAAGTATAATTGTCATAAGAAAATTGCGACAAACTCCGATTGAGTTTCCCAGAAAAACAAAGCAAATAATAAAAAAGCCCCTTAGTTGATAAAAAATTTGTCAAAATCTGATTGAAAATGTCTGAAAAATCTTGAAATAAAAAGAAGGAGATTTTAAATTGAAGTAGAAATATTATTAGCAGAAAATGTTGAATAAAAAAGGAAGGGGCTTTATAAAGTTGTTTTCACTTTTAATTAGGCAAACAAACAAGTTGGATATGGAAAAAGAGCTTTATACTATTGAGATGATACCTATAGATAAGGTTTTGCCAAATCCTTTTCAGCCGAGAACTAATTTTGATGAAAAGCTTATCGAAGGGCTTGCTGAGTCAATAAAAAATTATGGGCTTTTGCAGCCAATAATTGTGAGAAAACGTGGTGAGGTTTATTACCTAATTGCAGGTGAGAGAAGACTTAGAGCTTGCAAACATCTTGGTTTTGATAAGATTAAAGCAATTGTCATAAATGTCACAGACATTGAAAGTGCAATATTGGCACTTATAGAGAACATCCAGCGTCAGGACCTTGATTTTTTTGAAGAGGCGCAAGGTTACAAACAGCTTATAGAAGAGTTTGGCCTAACTCAGGTTGAGATAGCAAAACGAGTTGGCAAGACACAAAGTGCTATTGCGAACAAGATAAGGCTTTTGTCACTTCCTCCTGATGTTCGTTGGATAATTCGTGAAAATGAACTGTCTGAGCGACATGCACGAGCTCTTTTGAAGCTTGAATCAGAGGAAGATATGAAATACATAATTCCAAAGATAATTGAAAATGGACTTACAGTTGCTCAGACCGAAAGACTAATTTCAGAGTACCTTAACAATAAGAAAGTAACAAAAAATGGAAAAGCAATTAAGGTTTCAATGAATGATTGTAGGGTTATTTACAATACCATAAAAAAGGCCTTGAAAATTTTCCAAAAGACTGATATAAATTATGATATTAAAGAAAATAAAACTGAAGCATACTACGAAATAATCGTTAGAATAAATAAAAAATCCCCGCAGACCTCCTCGTAATATGAGGAGGTATTTTTTTAAAAAGAAAATGCCCCCACACATTTTTGTGAGGGCACAAATTATCTTTAATCTATTTCAATATTTCTTCTATCTCACTTGACACAAAGAATCTCTTTGCACTTGTAATATACGCACTTACATATTTGAGAGTATATTGTTTGTTTCCTTCAATTACTACATTCTTATTTTGTGGAACAATATATGTCTTGCCCTTGCTGTTTATCACAAGCTGAATATTATTTGGATTGCTTGTATCAATTGTCACATTGTAACCTTTTTCTTCTAAGTCTACATTTGAGATGTAACTATTTTCATTGAAGCTTCCAAGGTCTATTCCCAAAATATCAGCCATATAATCACAAACTTCTGTGTTGTCTATAACACCATGAGGAACGTATCCGTTTGGATGATACGCATAAAGTACAACGTCTTCACCTGTGTGCTCATTTGTAGTCCAGCCGATATATGAACGCTTGCTGATGATTGGACCAAGAACATAGTTAAGCCTTCCTGCTGGCGCCTTTTTGATTGCATCTATTTCATCTTGAGTGAGATTGTCAACTCCGTAATATTGTGAAACTATATTTTTGATATTCTCATCTGTTCTGTTGTTTCCAAGCAAATCTTCAATTCCGCTGCCTGTTCTTTTTGCTTTTTTGATATATTTTAAGAAATCATTGAGCAAAACAGAATCTACTTGAGCTGAGTAATTTCCTAAGGTCATTCCACCGTTGTTGTGGTCTGGTGCAATTATTACTGCTGTGTCATCTCTTGATTTTGCAAAATCTAAGGCTACTTTTACTGCCTTGTCAAATGCCAACACCTCTGAGACAACACCAACAGGGTCATTTGCATGTGATGCCCAGTCTATTTCGCTTCCTTCAACCATCAAGAAGAATCCATTTTTATTTTTTGATAAAATCTGCAGTGCTTTTTGTGTCATCTCTGCCAAGGAAGGTTCGCCTGTGCCATTTCTGTCAAATTCATAGTGCATTGCATCTTGAGCAAAAAGTCCCCAAACCTTTCTTGGCGATTCATTTTTCAAATCTTCCCACTTTGTTGTTACAACAAATCCATTATCTCTTAAATATTGAACTAAATCTTCTTTGTCTTTTCTTTGATTTTTGTCAATATACTTCCACCCACCACCAAGTACCACATCAACCTGATTGTAAACCATTTGTTCAGCTATACCTTCATAGTCATTCCTATTATCTGTGTGTGCAGCAAAAGCTGCAGGGGTTGCATGAGGAAATTGACAAGTTACAACAAGGCCTGTTGACTTTCCAAACTTTTTTGCTGCTTCTAAGATTGTCACAATTGGTTTGAAGAAGTCTTTTTCTTCAACCTGACCAACACCTGGCATTGAAGCAATCTCCGGGTAGATGGAAAGATATCTGTTTTGTGTTTTGTATCCTGTTGCATATGCTGTTGCAGCTGGTGCTGAGTCTGTTATTGGGTTGTTTGCTGAGTATGTTCTCACAAGCCCACATGCTATCTCATCCATTGAAAGTGGTTCTCCGCCTTGATACCATCTTGCCAAAGTGGTGTGAGCTATTGTCATGCCATCTGGTATCATGAGTATTACGTTCTTGACTTTGTTAGACTGTTCGCTACTGTTTTGGCTTGCAAAGACAAGGGTGCTAAAAACAAGACAGAGAATAAGAAGTACCGAGATTATAGAAGCCTTTTTAGATTTTAAAAATTTATTCATGCTAATAGTATGTCCCCCCTTCTATCTTGCTATTTTTTTATTTAACGGAGATATAATTCTTTGCGACAATTGTCTGACCTTCATCTGATAGTACAAAGTCTACAAATGCTTTTGTCACTCTACTTGGATTCTTTGATACTAAGAAGAGGAATGGCCTTTTAACTTTGTACTTTCCAAGCTTTACATTTTTCTCAGTTGGCTCAACTCCATCAACCTTTACACCTTTTACTGTACTGTCTAAAACGCCAAGAGAAATAAATCCAATTGCATTTTCATCCTGTGATACTGTTGTTTTGACAGCACCTGTTGATGGCTGGACAATTGCCGAGTCTGTTATCTTTGCTTTGCCCATAACTATCTCTTCAAATGCTCCTCTTGTACCTGAGCCTTCCTCACGTGTAACAACTACAATAGGAGCGTTTTTACCGCCAACCTCTTTCCAGTTTTTAATTTTGCCAGAGAAGATATCTCTTGTTTGCTCAACACTCAAGTTAGAAACTGGATTTGTCTTGTGAACAATTACTGCTATTCCATCTTCTGCAATCTTTATCTGCTGCCAACCTTTTGCGGAAAGCTGCCTTGTCTCATCCTCTGTGAGTTCTCTTGATGATGTTCCAATATCAACAATGCCTTGGATAGCGGATTTTATACCAACAGATGACCCTCCACCTTGAACCTCAATAGAAACCTTTGGATTTTGCTGCATGAAGTATTTAGCAAGCTCATCGGCAAGTGGCTGAACAGATGTTGAACCTGCAATGAGTATCCTTCCAGAAAGATTTGCTGATGTTGACTGTGGAATAAATGAAAATTTTAGCTCTGAATTTAAACCTCCTTTTGAGCCTTTAACAGCATTTGCAGGAACTGTAAGTTGGTACTGTGCTTTTGCGACAAGTGATTGTTTGATGGCAACAACAAGCTTGTTTGCAGTTATAGACGTTGAAATTGGAACCTTAGACTTTTTATTTTTTAGAAGTGCTATCTTTCCGAAATTCGGACCTTTTGAGATCTCTTGAGAAAATGTGATTACAATCTGTTTTTGTGATACAGTTGTTGGAAGTGACTTTGACTTAACAAAAAGTGACTGACCAAATGCAAAGATACCTGTTAGTAAAATTGACATCGCAAAACAAGTTAAAATCAAAGCTGAAAACAGTTTTTTTGAAATCTTAAAACTTTTCATCTTAAGAACCCCTCCTCGGTTTGGTTTTATCAATTTACAGTATAGTAGTAATTTGTTTAATTTAGATTAAACTTATGTTAAATTTTTGTTTAAATAAAGTTAAATCTATGTTTTGAAAATGTTAAAAAATTGTTAAATAATAAATACATAATGTTCCACGTGGAACATTCTTGTGATATAATCTAATTAAAAAGTGGTGAGGAAACGCAAAAAAGATGGCAAGAGTTGTGGCAGTTGTCAATCAAAAAGGTGGAGTTGGAAAGACAACAACCTGTGTGAATTTATCTGCTGCAATAAGTAAAAAGGGAAAAAAGGTTTTGGCTGTTGACTGTGACCCACAGGGCAATCTCACAAGTGGTTTTGGGATTGACAAAAAGTCTTTAGAAAGGACTATTTATGATGTTCTGATAGGCAGTGCTGATATAAAAGAGGTTATAATAAAGGATAAATTTGAGAATTTAGATATTCTTCCTTCAAATGTGAATTTAGCAGGAAGCGAGATAGAGCTTGTCTCTGTGATAGCAAGAGAATATAGGTTAAAAAGTGCTATTGAGAGTGTCAAAAGTGAATATGATTACATATTTATTGATTGTCCACCTTCCTTAGGACTTTTGACCTTAAATGCTCTTGCTGCATCTGATTCTGTCATAATACCTATTCAGTGCGAATACTATGCCTTAGAGGGGCTTTCTCAGCTTTCAAGTACAATAAACCTTGTGAGAAAACATCTGAACAAGCATCTTGAGATTGATGGTGTTGTTTTAACAATGTTTGATTCAAGAACAAATCTTTCACTTGAGGTTGTGGAAGAAGTAAAAAAATATTTTGGTGAGAAGGTCTTTTTGAGTATTATTCCAAGGAATGTAAGACTTTCTGAAGCACCTTCGTTTGGACTTCCAGGGATTTTTTATGACCCGGATTCAAAAGGAGCACGTGCATATATAGAACTTGCTGATGAGTACCTAAATAAAGTGAAGAAGAATACATAAAAGAGGTGTATTTTTATGAAAAAGCGGCTCGGGAAAGGCCTTGATGCCTTGTTTGATGACGGAGTGCAGAATTTTGATGAAAGTCTTAATGATATACAGTCTGCTAATGATGAGAGAATAGAAGAGATTGAGATTGATAAAATTTTACCTTCAAACGAACAGCCAAGAAAGATTTTTGATGATAATGAAATTGAAGAGCTTGCTCAGTCGATTAAAAATGTGGGACTCATTCAACCTCTTGTTGTGAGAAGAGAAGGAGATAAATATGTACTCATTGCTGGCGAGAGAAGACTTAGGGCTTGTAAAATTGCAGGGCTTCAAAAGGTCCCTTGTATTGTTCGCAACTATACAAATCCAACTGAGATTGCGCTCATTGAAAATATTCAACGGAAAGATTTAAACCCATATGAAGAAGCACTTGCTTATAAAAAGCTTATTGATGAGCATGGTTATACACAAGAGGAACTTGCAAAAAGGCTTGGGATTTCAAGGTCAAAAATTGCAAATACTTTGAGGATATTAAATATTGGTCAAAATATATTGCAGATGATAATTGAAGGCAAGATTTCTGAAGGTCATGCGAAAGTGCTTTTGTCTGTTGAAAATGATGTTGAAAGAGAGAACTTGGCAAAACTTGTAGTTGAAAAGGATTTAAGTGTGAGAGAACTTGAAGAGATTGTAAAGGCAAAAGACAAACAAAAGAAGGATGAGGTTGAGGATGAGGTCCTAAAAGAGTTAGAGGAAAATCTTATGAAGCTATTTGGGCTAAAGGTCAAGATTCATAAAAAAAAGAAAAAAGGAAAGATTGAGATAGAATTTAGCAGTGAAGAGGAACTTGAAAAGATCATCTCAATACTCATGCCATAAAAATGTTCCACGTGGAACATTGCAAAAGAAGGAGGAAGTATAGTTAATGAAAGATTTTCTTAGTAGTTACTCAAACCAGATTATAATTGCACTTCTTTCGATAAATATGATACTTTTTATAGCACTGCTTATTCAGTCAGTAAAGAATAAAAATCTAAAAAGACGTTTTTTAGCCCTTGTAAAAAATGATGATTTTAAAACAATTGAAGAGATTTTGAGAGAGACAAATGAAAAGATAGTGTATTTTGAAGAGGTTTTAAAGGCTTTGCATAAAAGTCACAGAGTGCTCAGTGAGAACTCAAAGCTAAATATAAAGAAGCTTGGAGTTGTGAGGTATGATGCATTTGAAAATGTTGGGAGCAAACTCAGTTTTGCAATTGCCCTCTTAGATGAGTACGACAATGGAGTTGTATTAAATAGCATATATTCAAGAGATGGATCAAGCATATATGCAAAGCCAATTGAAAATGGTCTATCGAAGTATCCGCTTTCAGCTGAAGAGATGCAGGCAATTGACTTAGCAAGGAAAAATTACCTTGCAAAAGAGATAAAAGAATAAAAACATCACAAAAGAAAGGGGGGTTTCCTGCCAATGATAGATTTATTTATCATTGGCGGGGTAAGAGGATGGACTTCCAAAGAATCAATTTTTCACAGAGCTTTTATGAAAGCATATTGAATGGAATGTTAGACCTGGTGAGGGTCATTGATATAGATGGGAATGTTATCTTTTGCAATTCAAAGATGAAAGAAGAGTTTGGCGACCAGACAGGCAAAAAATGCTACGACCTTTTTTGTAAAAATACGCGTTGTGAAGAGTGTATTGCAATAAAGTCAATTAAGGAAAATACAAGGGCTATGAAATATGCTACTCATAAGGACAGGGTATACTATGTCATAAGCTCTCCTATACACGATGAGAATGGAAATGTAATTGGCACAGTCGAGGTGTTCAGAGATATTACAGAGCAAAGAAGAATAGAAGAAAGACTTAGACGCCAGAACGAGATTCTAAAACGTGACTTAGAATTTGCAAAGAGGCTTCAGCAATCACTTTTGCCGGTTATCCCTAAAATAGAAGGATACAGGATCACATATACTTACAAGCCTTGTGAACGGCTTGGAGGAGACTTTTTAGATGTCATAAACATTGACGACAAGATTGTATTTTACGTTGCAGATGTGGCAGGGCATGGGCTTTTGGCATCAATGGTAACAGTCTTTGTAAAGCAGAGTATAATAAAAAATGCACATACGTACATAGAAGCAAGTGCTCAAGAGATTATGAAAGGTGTGCTTTTGGATTTTATTGAAATGAACTTTCCCAATGAGGTGTACATAACAATTGTCCTTGGAATATTGGAAAAGAAGTCGGGAAAAGTGAACATGATTAGTGCAGGGCATGTGACAGAACCTATCTTGGTCAGAGCTAACAAGAAAATAAAGATGTTTTCTATGAAAGGCCAGCCAATTGCTTCAATTGATTTAGAACAGGGGTTTGAGATAAAGGAGACAGTGCTTGAAAAGCATGATAAACTAATCTTCTATTCAGATGGGCTTATTGAGAGCAAAAACAAATACGGTGAGATGTATGGCAAAAAAAGGCTTATAAAGAGAATACTTAGTATCAAAAACATCAACACAGAACTTTTGATAAGAGACCTAAGAAACTTTGTCTCAGATTTAGACGACGACATAGCCATATTGATGGTGGAAAGACTTTAAAAAACAAAAAAGGCGTGAAAAGCTATGAGATTAATTCGTTTTTTGTACAAGCTCATATTATGCCTTGCCCTGCTTATTTCTATAATTTTAACTCTCAATGTGTTTGGGGTGGAATTTATAAATCCCTATATGTTTTCTCACTATGAGTACAAAAAGACATATCCAAACATAAGATACTATGAAGATATCGTACCAATTAAAGATGGAGTTGCCATAGTGTACAGGGGAAAGATTGGAAGACTTACAGGTGACAATCTAAGGTGGACAAACATTGCATATCAAAATCACAAAACATTTTCAGATGGCAACATTGCAGCTGCATATACTCAAGGTGGCAAGTACCTTCATATACTCTCTAACTTGTGGCAAAAGGATATATTGTATCCGGCAAATATTGAAAAGATAAGAATAAAAAATGGAAGGGTTTTGGTGCTTTTATCAAGCGAAAAGGAAGACTATTTAATAATGTATGATAAAAACCAAAATATTGTGTTCTCAGCAAAGTATAAGGAAAAGGTAATAGACTGTGATTTTAACAGCTCTTTTGCAATTGCAATTTTAAAACCAAGAGATTCAAATGAATTGGCACTATCTTTTGTGAACAACCGAGGAGTTTTTATGTCAAAGGTTCTGACACCAGATCTTCAGAATACAAAAAGATGTTATGCCATAGAAAATTACATACTTTTGTACAATGGAAAAAGTTTTGAAGTTTACGACTCAAAGCTTCAAAAGAGGATAAAGGCTTTCTCATTTACTACTTCACCTGAATATGTAATAGGAAATACAGATGTTCTCTTTGCCAAAAACAAGGTTTTAGTTTACAATAGGCTACTCAGAAGGTTTATTTTAAAACAGATAGAAGACTTTGATTCAATCTGTGCAACAAGCGACAAGATTGTCACATCAAAAGGAAACGAAGTGAGGATTTATTCTTTGAATTTGAATAAGCTCAAGACATTGAAAGTAAATTCTTTTGGCTTTGTAAAAGCTGTAATAAATGCAGACAAGCTATACTATATTTATAATGACAGGATAGAATATTACCAAGAAAGGTGGTAAAGTTTTAAAAATGCCAAATTTAGCAGACCTGGTTGTTTTGATAATTATACTCATTGGTGCATGGATGGGGTATAAAAAAGGACTTTTAAGAATGGCTTTTGATGTTGGGTCATACATAATCTCATGGTTTGTGGCAGTGTGGGGATATAAATATGTAGGCAGAGCAATTGAAAGTTCTTCTGTCTTAAAAGGAGCAATAGAAAACTTCGTAAAAGACAAGGTTGTAATAAGGGATACAATTTCACCGGTTGTGCCAGAGTTTTTCAGGGGTGCTGCTATGGAGGCACACCAGGCTCTCAACAAAAGTCTTCAGGATGCTGCCACAATGGTTTTGATTAATTTTATTGCAATGATAGCTACATTCATTGCAGCAAAGGTTGTTATAGTTGCAGTCAAAAACGCGCTTGGGTTTATGAGGAAAGTGCCTGTGATTGGTACAATTGATGGCTTTGGCGGTCTTTTGGCAGGGATCGGAGTAGCTCTCATAATAATCTACATAGCATTTAGCATTATATACTTCTTCCCCAATGCACAAATTTTCAAAACAGTCCAGCACTACATCAGAACTTCAATGTTTGCTGAGTTTTTATACGAAAACAATATTCTCATAATGATGATGAGACAATATTTAAAACTAAAAATTTAGATTTGAAACAAAAATAAAATTGCAAAGGAGAAGTAAAAAAGAATGAGAATAATTTCAGAAAGCGTGATCGAAAGCAAGGTGTATGAAGCAATAAACAAGGCTGTCTGCAAACTTCCAGAAGATATAAAAGAGGCTTTAAAAAAGGCGTATGAAGCAGAAGAGGACACTGCAAAGTATACATTGGAAAATCTTTTAAAAAACATCAGAATGGCAGAGCAGAAGATGCGCCCAGTTTGTCAAGATACTGGTGCTGCTGTGTTTTTTGTCGACATTGGTGAAGAGGTATTTGTTGAAGGCTCAATAAAAGACGCCATTAACAGAGCTGTA
Organism: Caldicellulosiruptor sp. F32; assembly: GCF_000404025.1. NCBI lineage: Bacteria > Bacillati > Bacillota > Caldicellulosiruptorales > Caldicellulosiruptoraceae > Caldicellulosiruptor > Caldicellulosiruptor sp. F32. The sequence continues at coordinate 1,399 of NZ_APGP01000061.1, read as the reverse complement.
GCAAGGGGATATAAAGACTTTTACTTGAGAAAATCAATGGTAAAAAGCCCAATTGTAAGGGAAAACACAGGCGATAATACACCTGCAATAATCCATTTTGACTTTGTAAAAGGAGACAGAATCACAATCTACTTTATGCCAAAAGGGTTTGGAAGTGAAAACAAAAGCGCGCTTTGCATGTTATCACCAGCTGATGGCACAGAAGGAATTGAGAACTTTGTAATAGAAACAGTGAAAAAAGCAGGATCTGACCCATGCCCGCCGATTGTTGTTGGTGTTGGGATAGGTGGAACATTTGAAAAGGCTGCAATTCTTTCAAAAAGAGCACTTTTGAGAAATATTGGTCAGCGCCATCCAAACCCTTACATCGCAGAACTTGAGGTAAGACTTCTTGATAAAATAAATTCACTTGGAATAGGGCCAGAAGGGTTTGGCGGCAGGACAACTGCACTGGATGTATTTGTAGAAGAGTGTGCAACACACATAGCAGGTCTTCCTGTTGCGGTAAATATTTGCTGCCATGTTGCAAGACATGTTAAGATTGAAATTTGATTTTTCCACTTTTTTATTTTAAGCTATCAAGAGTGTACTGGTGAAGTTCATAAACAATATACTTTTGAGTAAACATCCGCATTTTTATTGCAAGCGGCTGGTCTTCCTTTTTGTAGATAATAACCGAACCAAGCTGGTCGGCAAACTTCCAGTTATACCTCTTTAAATAATCATTTAAAGGTGTGAGATCTTCTGGCGCTTGTACCTTTGTATAAGCTGGTTTTTTGCGAACAGTACAATTTCAAGTTTATAATGTTCCAATTTGTATATTTCTTTTAAAAGAGGAATAGGGTTTCCCTGGTCAATCACCTTTTTATCGGCCAAAAGTGCTGCCTTGTGAATATATCAAATTGGCAAAGTTCTGAGTGTAATACACATTGTCTGTATTCAAATCCACAGCACATCCTACTGCTGCATATTCAAAATTACCTTCAATGTTTTCCCTATGCCCTTTTGAATTCAAAAGAAGGTGGTTTGCAAAAAAGGGAAGAAGTTTTGTACCCATTGCTAAGTTTTCACCAATCTTTTTAAAAGCAATTGCCTGCTTTTGAAACCTATCTGTAAGGCTTTGGCCAAAGACATCTGTGTGACCAAAGAAATTATACTTTGCCATGTTTTGTGAATGAAGTCTTGCAACAATCGAGATTTTGTCAGAGTACCTAAAAAGTTGCTTTCCTTCTTGGCTTCTAATTGAGTTTAAGTGAAGATAGCAAAGCCTTTCAAATGCAGAAAGAAGATGATTTATATCCTTTTGCTTTTTGAAAACATCATCATTTATAAGAAAATCATCCCAAATACCTTTTTTGACCATAAAGATTCCGTTTACAACATTTGGAGAAACAAGTTT
>NZ_APGP01000060.1:0-18289 GCF_000404025.1 Caldicellulosiruptor sp. F32 | reverse complement strand
GGAACAAGAAAATTGCCTACTCTAAAAAAGTTTAAAAGAAAAAAGGGGGAGTGTAAAATGGGAACAGTTACCTGTTCTGTGCTTGTAGGCACATCTCACCAGAACCACGGTGGAATCATTCCAGAGTATATCTTGAATCTTTGGGAAAATGATAAACCTGCATGGGTGCTAAGAAAAATTTCACAGGAAAACCGCTTTGAAGACGACAAGAAGAATAGCACAGACAGCACAATTGTCTGGATTCCCACTGTTGAGAACATGTTTGAGGACGCACTTTTGATGATAGGGATTTATATTCTCAGAGACAAAAATTTGGTTGAGCTTGCAAAAAAGTATTTTAAGAAAGACTTGAGCGAGAGGCTTATGCTTTATCAAGATATAGACCAACAAAACCTTGAAAAGCTTTATGAAACTTGCAGAAAAATAACGGCAAATTATAAGATTGTTGTAAGTGTTTTGGATGACTCTTCCATTAACAAAGAACGATTGAAGTGCCTGTATGATTATTCGATGGATTGTGAAGTTTTAAAAACAATTTATATAAGAGAGTTCAGCGCATGGACTGGCAGACAAGAAATAAGAGGAAGTCTTGAAGAAAATTAAATGAGCAATTTTTAAATGAGTTTCTAAAAGAAAGGTGAATAATAATGATATGGGACCCTTATTTAGAGTATTGTCTTTCACAAGCCTCAGAAGTAGAAAAAGTAGAAATTACTGAGCAAATAGAAGGAGTTTTCCTGCAAGCAAAAGAAGAGAACCTGCCGTTTATAAACTATCCTTTTTAAGGCTTATTGGCAAGAATATAGAAACAGGCGAGATATTGTTTTCTGTGAACTTAGAAAAGTCCTTTTTGGGCTTTATGTTTATTGGTGCACATGTAAAAAATGGTCATATCAATTTTGGATTAGCAAAAGGAATATCCGATTATGAAGATTTCAAGAAAAAGGCTCTTGAATGTGCAAGGGCAATTATTGAAAATAATTTGTTTGAACTTAAGTAAAATTTTTGCCTGTAAATATTTTCTTCAAAGATATTTTGTTGTATAATGGTATAAAGTGTATTGTTATTACTGAATCTGTCGAATACACAACAAAAAAGAAGGTGGGCAAGAAAGATGATTTTTTACAATGCTCATCAAACAGAAGAAGATAAGAACTTTGACTACACTCTTTTTCTTGGCGCAATCCTGCACGATATTGGCAAATTTTTTATGAGAACAGAAAACCAAGATGCTAAAAAGAACATCTCAAAAGAGTATGAAATGTTTTACAAGGGAGAAGGCAAATATTCACCGCGTCATCAGGAGTGGAGTGCGTTTTTTGTCGAACATTTTTTGCCAGAAAGTTTAAAAACGGTCACATCTCTTGTTCTGTATCATCACAGACCATCTTCATACCAGCAGTTTTTGATAAGCGTTGCTGACAAGATTTCGGCAAAAGTTGACAGAAAAGACTTAAGCGACGAAGAAGCAGCAGATGACAAGTCAAAGTACTTGATCTCTGTTTTGTCCCAAATAAGCCTTGATGAAAAAAAGGGAAATACGAAAACTCCTTATTATAAGCTTCTGAAAAAAAGGTATGAAGTTGAACCACCTTCCAAAAGTTTCAACACAGATGCAAAGGATGACTATCAAAACCTGTGGTCAGAGTTTTCAAAAAAGGTAAATGCTTTAAAAAATGGCTTTGGAAGCTCATTTGACTTAGAAGATTTTGCAACTGCCATTTACAACTTGCTTAGAATTTACACATACAACATTCCATCTGCTTTTTACTATTCGCAGCCTGACATATCCCTTTGGGCGCACAGCAAGTCAACTGCTGCAATTGCATTTTGTCTTGACAGGCAGCTGAAAAAAGAATTCTTGCAGGAAAATGAAAGGGTAAAAATTTTAGAGTCTATGAACACAAAACTTTTGCCTGGCAATGATTATTCAATAAAACGAGGGGATTATCCATATTTTTGTCTTGTCAAAGGTGATATATCCGGAATACAGGATTTTGTTTTTGACACAAAAATGGATGGCGCTTTAAAAGCGCTCAAAGCAAAGTCTTTTTATATTTCGTTTCTTCTTGACACAGTTGCAAAATATATTTTAAAAGAAGAGGAAGTGCCCATTTGTAACCTTATATTCAATGGCGGAGGGCATTTTTATCTTCTGATGCCTGCATACTTTGCAGAAAAACTTGAGCAGTATCAGAAAAAGATTGATAGGCTGTTATTTGAAGCACACAGAGGTTCAATTAGCATACTTCTTGATGCAGAAATAGTTGACCTTTACGATTTTGCAGGTAATTTTGGAGATTGCTTTGACAGAGTTTCATCGAAAATCTACAGGAAGAAAATTTCCAAGTTCAAAAGCATTATTGAACAGGAAAAATTAAAGTTTTTTGAGCCGCATGAGGACTATGAACAAAAATGTCCTCATTGTTCAAGGGAGCTAAAACCAAAACAAGATGATCCTGATTTTTGCGAATTTTGTGAAAGCTTTGTTGAGTTTGGCGACAGGCTTATGAAAAGCTATTTTGTCATAGATTCATGGGGAAAAGAAAAGGACTTTTCGGATTTTGATAGGGTAGAAGAGGTTTTTGAAGCATTTGGACGAAAGATTTTATTTTCAAACCACTATGAAAACATGGCAAGTACAATTGTTATTGACAGAAGTCGGCTTGAGTACTTGTTAGAAAGAAATGTAAATATTGAAAAAGGGAATAAATCAAATAAATTTGGATTTGAGATTGATTTTTATGAAGCTCTTGATATTTCAACACATGCACCTTTTAAAGATGAAGTTAGTCTAAAAACACTGGATGAGATATCAGATTCTTCAAAAGGAATAAAGACATGGGGGATTGTTCGCGGTGATGTGGACAATCTGGGGAAAATTTTCAAAGAAGGGCTTGGCAAAGACAATTCAATTTCAAGAGTGATGACTTTATCTGAGGAGTTTTCGCTGTTTTTTGGCTACTATTTCAACAGGCTTGTAAGTGAGCAGCAGGGCAATATTGTTGTTATTTATGCAGGTGGGGATGACTTTTGCATACTTGGCCAGTGGGATGTTCTTCCACAGACAGCGCACAGGATTTATACAGAGTTTAGAAGCTTTTCTTGTTGGAACTCTGATGTTACTCTTTCGATGGGCTTTGAAATAGCACCAGATAAAAAGTATCCAATTTACAGGGTTGCTATTGTGTGTGGAGAGCATCTGGACAAAGCCAAAGAGTACGAAAGAGAAGACGGTAAGAAGAAAGACTGCTTTGCATTTGGCGGCAATTTTGTCGGCTGGGAAGATTATGGGGATGTGGAAAAATTAAAAGAGGCAATTGCAGATTTAATTGGGAACAAAAACGTTTCAAAAGCGCTTATAAACGGCGTCTATGCCGTTTGCAATCTTAAAAAGGCGTCCTCAAGTTCTCAGGATGAACTTTTCAAATCGTGGAGGTTTGTATATTTCATGGCAAGGCTAAAAGAGAGGTATAAGAAGTATTCAAAAGAGCTTGAAGATGTTTTGCAAAAAATTATTGATAAAAAATCTAATTCTTTGTACAAACACTCTTACCTTGCAGCACGCTGGGCTGAGCTTGAACTGAGAAGGTAAAAATAAATTGCGGAGAGGTGAATTTGTTATGCCAGCGCAACAGAATGTAAATCCGATTGTTAGCTTGAAAAATGATATTTTAAGCAAGATCCAAACTGCGATTGACCCTTCAAAGGACAAAGATGGTACTGTTTTAGCTGAAGTTTCAGAAAAGACAGGTCGGCTTTTGAAAGATTGTGGTGTTACTGTTACTCAGCTGAGAAAAGTGTTTACAGAAGTAAAAAGACTTTCTGCTGATGATGAAAATTATAAATACAAATTAAATCTTTTGAAAGCAAAGCTTGCATACACAGCAGGAAGGTTTCCAAAAATAAAAGATTTCCATGAGATAGTTAACAAAGCAATTCCTGTGGCTTTGCAAAGCCCTGGTGCTTTGAGCAGGTTTAAAGACTTTTTTGAAGGCGCTGTTGCATATCACAAGTATTTTGGTGGAAGAGAATAATAATCACAAAAGGAGGAGACTATTGCCATGGATGTAATCTTAAAAGGAAAGTACATCATAAAGTGCAAGATAGAAGCTCAAACAGGTCTTCACATTGGTGAGGGCAACAACAGCCTTGAGATTGGTGGAATTGACAATGCAGTTGTAAAAGATGCAGAAGGCAAGCCTTACATTCCAGGTTCTTCTCTCAAGGGTAAGATGAGGGCATTGATGGAGTTTGCTGAGGGGAAGGTAAGAGATAATTTGCTTGTTGTGTCGGTCAAAAGGGAAGGCAAACCAGAGATATGCCTTCACATGTGCGATGATTTGAATTGTCCTGTATGCGGACTTTTTGGCAGAAACCATGGTTCTCATGATTTAAAAAGTGGTGGAAAAATAGATCTTACAGACGCAGTCATTCCAACAAGGCTCATTGTTCGCGATGCAAAGCTGATAGAAAGTTCCATCACAGAAGAGATGAAGGAGAACCTTGACCTTGAGTGGACAGAAGTGAAGTTTGAAAATAATATAGATAGAATAACATCAAAGGCAAATCCAAGACAGAGTGAAAGAGTTCCTGCAGGTGCACAGTTTTCAGCAGAGTTTGTCATAAACAGATTTCAAGTTGACAGCAAAGATGACCAGAAATACTACCTTGAAAAGTTTATCAAAGCAATGAAGCTATTAGAAGATGATTACCTTGGCGGGCAGGGTTCAAGAGGAAATGGAAAAGTAAAATTTGTTGATATAGAGATATTCTACAAGGATTCAAGCGATTATGAAAAAGACTCAAGTGAACTTCAGCCAATAGCGACGGCAAAAAGCCTTGATGAGCTAAAGCTTTCTTAACAAATTTTTTCTTTTAAAAGGTGATAGAAATGGACAAAAACAAAATTTGCAGAGCTGTGATGAGCTTTAAAGCACCTGTGCACATTGGCGAAAAGGAAAAACTATACAACATCACCAGAGCGTTTGCGCATTCAGACACGCTTATGTCTGGCATAATAAACGCATATTCGCTGCTTTACGGCAAAGATGAAACTGAAAAGCTGATTAGCAAATTCATAAACGGCACACCACCTTTTGAGGTTTCATCTACAATGCCGTATGTCAATTCGCAGTATTTTGTGCCTGTTCCTCTTGGCTTGAACATGGATGAGTACAAGAATAAAGGAATAATAAATGCCGAACATCAAAAGGAGCTCAAGAAAATAAAGTTTGTAAGAGAAAAGGATCTGTTAGAAGGCTTTTTATTCAAATACAGGCCGGCAGGAAGCTTTCTAATACCGCAAAGTGAGTTTGAAAATGGTAGGAAAAAGGCTTTTTCTCTTGGCAGGACAAAGGAAAGGGCAAGAGTTTCTATCGACAGGCAAACATCATCTTCTAACATATATTACTTTTCTCATTATGAGTTTGAAAAAGAATCAGGTTTGTGGTTCTATCTTAAGATTAACAACGAAGAGCAGGAAAATAAAATCAAAGCAGCAATAAGGCTTTTGGGCGATGAAGGACTTGGCGGCGATAGAACCTGCGGGCTTGGAAGTTTTAAAGTTGATTTTAAAGATGATGTACCGCAGTTCAAAAGCGATAAATCAAAATATTACATGAGTTTGTCCTTAGTTAATCCAAAAGATGAAGATGAGATAAAAAGCGTTGTGTTTTACGAGATTTTGACGCGAAGCGGATATGTCTACTCCAAAGCAGGGCTTGGGATAAAGAGAAAAACTGTAAGTGTGTTTGGCGAGGGTGCAGTGTTTTCCAGTAAAATATGTGGCAGAGTGGTTGATGTCACACCCGAGAAGTTTTTAAGTCACAAGGTGTACTGTTTTGGGCTTGCCTTTTTGGTTCCTCTGCCGGAAGGGGTGATGCTGTTTGGCAGCAGATAGCTTTGAAAGCAAAACATACGAGATTGAAGTTCTGACTCCCACAATCATAGGCGGACAGGATAAAATTCAGAGTTTTGAGTTTGTAAGAGAAGGAGAGTACTTGTACTTTTTGAACTTTGATAAGCTCTTTGAGCAAAACCTTTTTAAAGATAGCTTCATTGCAGAACTTTCACAAGGACTTTCATCAGGTTCAAAAGATTTCGATATAAAAGATATTTTACAAAAATATGGCATAGATTTTAAAAAGGCGGTAAAGTACAGTCTTAAACTTGAGGGTGTTAAAAGCCCTTACAGTGAAGTAGTTGCGTTTGTAAAAAGTGCAGGCAGGTTTTACATTCCAGGTTCGTCGCTAAAAGGGGCAATGAGATCTTTCATAACAAAAGGTCTTTCGAAAAATCTTTTGCAGCTTTATGAGAATGCGCTCTCAAATGCTTACCAGAAGGTGTTGAACGGAAACAGAGTTGATCCCAAGTTTGTAAGCCGTGAAGCAGATGAGAAGATTTTTGGAACTCCTTATGAATCGCCGTTCAAATACCTAAAGGTAAGCGACAGCAGCTTTGCAGATCATGAGAGCGCAGGGGTTTTTGAAATAAAAGTTTTGAACATTTGTTCAAATCAGGCAAAATGGTTTTCGAGAAAAGGTAATAGTGATGACCCAGGGCAGGCAACTGCCATTGTTGCTGAAGGATTGAAACCTGGTGTAAAGCTTTATGGAACTATCAAAGCTGAAAAAGATTTAATTGAAGGCAACAGCGCAGTTAAAGGGTTAAAGGGAAAGCTTTTGACAAGTGGAGCAACATCTTCACCATATGAGTTTATTGCCCAGATTTTAAGATCTGTTGCAAAGAATTATATCCAGAAAGAAATAAGCTTTTACTCAAAATATAATCAAAAGCAGATTGTTTCTGAGTATCAAAAACTCCTGAGCAATTTGGATTCTCTTGACAAAAATCAGTTTTTGCTCCAGATAGGATTTTCAACAGGATATCTTTCAAAAACTGTGGGAATATTTTTCAACAATAACCATTTTAGTCAACTTTCAAAAGTAGATACTCAGTCAAAAATCTATCCAAACATATTTCCAAAGTCACGACGGCTTTTGTTCAAGAACGGGCAGGTTTGGACAGTTCCAGGGTGGATAAAAGTAACTATAAAATGAACGGGCTGTGATGAAAAAATGGCAAAATACTTTACATTTCATTTCTGGGCAAGGGAGGATGGCGTATTTTTGCCATCCTCTTATTACTCTAAGGTATATGAAGCTTTGAAAAGTCTTCTTGCCACAGAGCATTTTACCATCTCACCCATTAGAACAAAAAACAAAAAAGAAGTTGAAGATGGCATATGGGTGTTCGAAGATTTTAGAATATACCTTGCCACACCTTTTTTAGAGCTTGTTACACAGAACATATTAAAGATTTATGAAAATTTAAATGCTTTGTTTGATGATATTTACTTGAAGAGAATTTCATGCAGGACCCAGCAACCAAAGACAATTGGAAATTTGTTAAGTGGAGTGTTTGCTCAAAAAGACGGTGCTTGCTTAGAATATGACAGGCAGCCAGAGATTTTTTCAGAGATGCTAAGAAGACATCTTTTGAGCATATACTATCAAAAGTTTGGAGTATACCCGGAAGACCAGAGGTTTTTCTTTGTGATAAAAGATGGTCTGAAGAAACAGCATTTGATTGAATCGAGAATTGAGTATTTTGGCAAGTATGAAATTTTTGCCTCAAAAGAACTTCTGGAAATGTTTTGTCAAACGTTTTGTGTAAAATGAGCATGGGCAAGAAAAAAGCTTATTGAATTAAATTGTACTTAAATAGAGATAAAAGGGAAGAAATATTTTAAAAAACAAAGGATAAAAGTAAGCTGGAGAAATACTGAATGTGATGAAGATAAAGGGGCCGAAAAATTTCATCACATATGAGGAAGGCTTAGAATTTATTGGTATAAGGAAATGATGTAGTGACAAAATTGAGGTCCATATTTTGTCAATCCCAGCCCTCTCAAGCTTTTTGGGTTTTAAACTGACAAAGTCAAGAAAATTTGAGGCAAGAAAATAAATAATTGAGATTAAAATATAAAAAGGGAGAGGAAACATTCTCTCCCTTTAAGCTTGTAAACGTTCTTTTATGCCAAGCTTTACTTTTAAGGCTTCTTGAAGAACTTGAGAAAAATTAATGTGAGCTTCTTCAGCAGCTTTATTTAACCACCTTGGTAATGTTACAGTTTTGTTTACACTTTTATTTGCCATTTCTTCCCTCACTGGTGGCATATAGACAATAATTGGAACGACAAAAGCTCCTCTCGGAATATCTAATTTTTCTGGTGGTGTGGGTTCGGGGATTTCTTCATTATCTTCTTCTAAACCATAAAGGTGTAGTTCTAATGCCTCTTTAGCCATATATAGAGCTTCTTCAAGTGTTTCTCCTTCTGTTATACATCCAGGCAAATCAGGGAAAGTAACACAATATCCACCGTTTTCACCTGGCTCAAAAACTGCTGGGAAAATATATTTGTCTGCCATAATAAACCTCCTTTCTTTTATGGTGTACCTCAAAACAGTTAACTTCCAGAAAGTTAAACTCTATGTTAATATCTTAAGCAACAGGGTTTTATTTTAACCCTGCTTGCTTAAGAATACTGTTTAGTGTCTTTGGGTCAAGGTCCTTGTTGTGATATGGAACTGTCACTAATCCTTTTTTAACAGGGTGCCTAAACTGTTTGTGTGAACCTTTTTGTCTAACTTCATACCATCCGTCTTCTTCAAGTATTTTTATTAATTCTTTGGGTTTCAAATTCACCTCCTCCTTACAGCTATATTATAACACGTGTTAATTACACGTGTCAATAGGCTTTTAAAAAATTTCAGGAAAAATTTTTTAGCTTTATATGATATCATAGTAGTGTGTTGATATGCTACGTTGCACGCAGCGATGTTATTCGCTGACGCAGTGCAGCAGCAAAACCGAATACAAAGCTCCACATTTGAGGGGCTTTTTTTATTGTTGATAGAGTGGTTTCAATCCCCAAAGGGCAGGCTACAAACACGTAAAAAAGCTTGATTTTATTATATCAAGATTATGCACCCCTGTCAATGTTTTTATATCAAAACATCTGTGGAAAACTCACATCAAGCCAGAAAAATCAAGCTATATAGCCACCTCAAAGCCTTCCGTCTATCCAGCTGCTGCCAGAAACTTTGCAAAAACCATGTCAAATCTTTATGAAACCGCATACAAATCAAACCTTAAAATTTTACTACCTGAGGTCGACAGATGTGACTTTTGGTCAAAATGAAATAATATAAATTGTCTTTCGAATAATAACTCAAAAGTTGAAATCTCTATTCTGCTGCTTGCTAAAACAATAAAAGCCACAAGCAGCACCAAAAAATGCTTGTGGCAAAAGGATATTTTTCAAAATTTCAATCAATTTCTATGCTTTGCACGAAGTTCTTTTATTCTCTCAAGCGAAAGCCCTGTAATCTCTGCTATCTCCTCATCTTTGTAACCTTTTAAAATCATCCTCTCAGCTGTCTCTATTCTGCTCTGCTCAAAACCTTGCTGAAGTCCTTGCTGAAGCCCTTGCTGCAGTCCTTCAAAAATCAACTCTTCTCTTATCTTTCTCAAATTCTGAAATAGTGGCATAACTTTTTCACCCCCTCTTACACTCTCATCAATCGCTCTTTTAGCAGCCTCAACTTCTATCTCATCAAGCTCCTTCAAAGCAGCTGGCAAACATACCTTCAATACCTCTATCTCCTTCTCCTCTGCACCCAATAAATATTCTCCAAGCTCTAAAATTAGTCTCTCTAACTCCTCATACCTTTTTATCCTGTTGAGCTTCAATATTAAGCTCAGTATGTCTTTTACCTGCAAAATGCTTTCTGCTTGGTTTAAGTCAATCAATATATACTCAAAATCAATTACGCAATTTCCAAACTCCTCAAATCCTAAAATCTTTTCCTTAAGTCTTCTTGCGGCTGTCCACCTGTCTTCCCCGTCGTAAAATACTATCGGCACAACTGCCGGCAATGTAAATCCCTTTTTCTTTATTTCCCCTCTGTCAAAATCCTTGATATAGTCTCTGTATATATCTGTGATGTAAAACAAAAGCCTCAAGGGCATTGAATGGTCAACTGAAGACTGGTGTTCAAACAAAATGTAAAAGATAATTTCTTTTTCTTTTAGGCTTACTTTGTAAAGCAAATCACTTTCTTCTTGAGAAAAATCAGGTAGCACATAGCTTTTGTCAATTCTTTCAAGCTGGTCTTCTGTGAGGTTTTTGAATATTCCAATCTCATCAAGCCTTTTCAAAAGCCTGAGGAAAATGCTTTTGTTAGAGAATATGTATTTGTACTCAAGGTCGTTTATGTTATGAGGGAGCTGGTTATTATTCATTGTTTTCACCTGAGGAGTTATTCTGAAAACATTATAGCAGATGGGAAGGGAAATATCAAACATATTTTCTTATCCTCTTCTTCCGCATCAATCCCCAAAGGGCAGGCTACAAATCACAAGGTTCGATAGCGGTCAAGAGGGATAAAGAGCATTTAAATCCCCAAAGTAAAGGCTACAGAATTTTTGTTGCCATAGGAGTGTATTTTATTATGAATACAAAAGTTTTTCGAGTCTTTTATCAAATTGTATAGACTGTATAACCTTTGCATTTGTTTTGGGCAACTAATATAGCATCAACAAAATCAATGCTTTTATCTACATAAACTTTTAGCGCCTCAGTTAACACTTCTAAGTCTTGAACAAAGATATTTGGATGATTAAATAATTTTATCAACGTGTTGCAAATGTCTTTCCTTTCTACTTTGTAAACTTTTTCTAACACGTAAACAATTTCGGCAACTACTTCATTCAAAATTAATACTTCATTGTTTTTGATAATTTCCTTGGCAATTTGATTAAGCTCAGCAATGTCATTTAGTAAAAAACGCAGAATCACATTGGCATCAATTAGTTTTAAAATTTTCTTCTTGTTCTTTCTCATATATTTCCCTCACAGTATTCTTCCATGCTTCTTCTTCACTGGGGATTAAATTAGGGTTTTTATATTTGCCAAACACACCAGACAATTCGTTTAGAATTTCATCACCTTTTTTACTTTTTTTTCTTTTATTTGAAGGTATTCTGACTATCAGTTCAACAGGCATATTTTTTGCTGCTTCTGGAATGTCCACTATTTTCTCAAGTTGATAGCCATTTACTATTTTCCTAATTATCATTTTATTCACCTTTTAATAAAACTACTTCTAACAATAAATTTTAACATATCGGAAAAAAGTGTTCAATCAAACAAACCAAGAAGAACACTTAATTTTATTGATACTATAGATACAGGAATTTTGCAATCTCAACCACAGCGTTTCAATCCCCAAAGGGCAGGCTACAAACCCAGTTCCCCAAAAGCGAGCGTTACACGTTGGCGGCGTTTCAATCCCCAAAGGGTAGGCTACAAACTCGGTTGAATACGGCGAGAAATGGCTTGATGACCTGTTTCAATCCCCAAAGGGTAGGCTACAAACCCCCGAGAATCCGAATCCTAATCCGAATACGAATAGTTTCAATCCCCAAAGGGTAGGCTACAAACCTCTATGGATAACTTGCAAAAATTATCCACAGCCTGTGTTTCAATCCCCAAAGGGTAGGCTACAAACATGCAATTACACCACCACGGCCAGAACGCATAGAAAGTTTCAATCCCCAAAGGGTAGGCTACAAACGCAAGATATATGCTCTTACAATTTCTTTACAAGCAGTTTCAATCCCCAAAGGGTAGGCTACAAACATAGTGCTGGTTGGTCGATTCGTAAAATAAGTAGTGGTTTCAATCCCCAAAGGGTAGGCTACAAACCAAGCAAGCAGCATTGCAGGTTGAAAAAGCTCAGCTGTTTCAATCCCCAAAGGGTAGGCTACAAACTCAGTACCAAAATGGAATTATGACCGATTTCATAGTGTTTCAATCCCCAAAGGGTAGGCTACAAACCATAAATTTGTTTAATTTTGGATAGTGCTTCTTCTGGAGTTTCAATCCCCAAAGGGTAGGCTACAAACAAGGCGAGGCAAGCGGCGGGCAGGGGGCCAAATTTTGTTTCAATCCCCAAAGGGTAGGCTACAAACAAAGGTTCAGCTGAGAAAGTGTTTACTGGACATTCAACGTTTCAATCCCCAAAGGGTAGGCTACAAACACGTCAAAAAGCTTGATTTTATTATATCAAGATTATACACCCCTGTCAATGTTTTTATATCAAAACATCTGTGGGAAACTCACATCAAGCCAGAAAAATCAAGCTATATAGCCACCTCAAAGTCTTCCGTCTATCCAGCTGCTGCCAGAAACTTTGCAAAAACCATGTCAAATCTTCTTGAAACCGCATACAGATCAAATCTTAAAATTTTACTACCTGAGGTCGACAGATGTGACTTTTGGTCAAAATGAAATTATATTCTATTTGTGTGTTTTAAAAATACAAATTGTTAATCACCCATCTTGTGATTTTGCGGAGTAGTTATAGGTAACCAAGTATGAGTTTAATTGAAGCAGCCCAGTAAAAGAATTTAACATGAAATCAACTTCGCATATTTTTTGAACTGAAAAAACCAAAATAATAAATAAAATACAAATTGTAGGTAAAATTTAGGGGAGTTGGGAAAATGAAGAAGAAATTTGTAAAGGTGTTGAGTTTAACTTTAACATTGGCTTTGATTTGCCTTTTTAGTCATACCATTTCATATGCGTTGACTTCGCCTGTGACGGTTAAGCTTTCAGACTATAAAGTTTATATAGATGGCGTTCAGTTGCCTGTTTACAGTGTTAATGGTAACTTGATGGTCAATGTTTTTCATTTAGATTACTATGGCTACAAAATTCTAAGTTCTGAAAATGGAGTTTATTGTTTCAGACAGCTTGGAGAGTCAGTAGTTGGTGTACCTCGCAGCAAATGGAACGAAAAAATTAATACAGTTAACATCAAACCTAAAAACTGGTGCATTTTAAATGGTCAGCAGGTACCGGTATTGTATTTGAATAAACAACCTTTTATATTTCTAAATGAACTTTACAGGAAAAACGGTGTAAAAATGAATGGCAAAAGGGTAGATATTGTTTTAGGAATCTTGGATGGAGAGCAAAAAACTTCTGAGTATTATGACCAGTTAAATTTTTTGTTGAAAATACTAAAGAATGATACCAAAATAGTGGAATATACAATAGCTTATGCATATTATGACCCAAAAAAGAGGAAAAGCTATTTAGGAACAAGTGAGGATATCGACGAGTTATTTGATGAAATGGAAAAAAATGATTATACTCTATTACAATACTATGTTCTTGGCTGTACTTATTACGACAGTGACTATGATAAGCAAGTTTACGTTTTTGAAGATTGTGTTGACCTGATAAAATACTACACTACTCAAGAATATATCAACAAGTTAAGATTTATATTTGGATTGTATCAAAAGGCTAACAACAACTGTCCAATATATGTAAATAGCACCGAAGTAGACACCAAGACTTACAATTTTCCAGTTGCTAAAATTGAACTTTTTAATCTTTCTTTAACTCCTGTTGATGCGATAGAACTTTCGTTTTCGTGTTTAACAATTTTTGGTCAGCCGGCAAAAGACAGCAGTGGCTCAATGCAGTATACAGGAATAAAACAAAACATTTGCATACCTGCGCTTGACAACTACATGACATTATGGGATTTGTCGAAATATTCTTCTGTGGGTAAAATTTCAAATGTTGTGATAAAAAGATTGCATTTTATTGACGACAGTATATGGATAAATCAAAAGTCAACAGGTGGAAAGAGTTTTTAAAGATACTTTAAAAAACCTCTTGTATTTGCAACAGTTTTGGTTCTGTTCTTTAGTTGTTAAAGGGCTTTTGAGAGGGATTAAGAAAAGAACTTCAAGGTGCTTTAAAATGTGATATACTGATTTTTATAAAGAAAACTAAGTATATACAGATTTGAACAGGAAAAGAGGATTGTTTTTTACTCCTCTTTCCCGCCTTTTTTATGAAATCAATATTCAACTTTTTGGCAAAGTAGTATATAATTTGAATTAAAGGAGTGAAAAGTTTTGAATAGGCTGTTTTTGATATTTAGTCACATTCTCACAGAAGAACAGGAAAAAGAAGCAAGAGAGGTGCTTGGGGTTGAGGAGATAATTTCACTTCCTCAAGATTTGCAGAATTTTTGGAGCAACATACCGCCGGATGTTGATTTAAATGAGGAAATGTTCAAGCCTATTGTTTCATTTTTGAGTAGAAACAAAAGCCAAAACCTCAACTACTGCCTCATTCAAGGAGATTTTGGCGCAACAGTATATCTTGTCAGCTGGTGCTTCAAAAATGGTTTTATTCCTATTTATGCCACAACTAAAAGAACAGCTCAAGAAGTTATAAAGCCAGACGGTTCTGTTGAATTAATAAAGATCTTCAAGCATGAGAGATTCAGAAGATATATCCTTTGCAGCTAAAAAAATTTTGTCTGCAAACCTTTTTTGAAGAAAGGGGTTTTTATATGAAGATTATTTACCAAATTGGGCGATTTGACAATCCCAAAGCTGCGCTAAAAGACTTTTTTATAACCAAATTTAATGATGAGGTTGTAAACTTTTCAAAAGTTTCAGAGCTTTCCAGCTTTGTTTTAAGGGATTTTTTAAGACAGCAAGGGCAAGAGGCAAAAGCAGCCGTGATTTATCCTGTCAGCATTGTTCTAAATGAAAGGCTCAAAGATTGGGTAGAAGATGACTCATTATAAGAGGAACTGGAAAGGATATATGAAAATCCTTCAGAATATCTCAAATCTCCTTTTGGAATAATAGACAGGCTTCCTCTTGAGAGGCTGAGAGATGAAACAGTTGTGATTCATTCGCTTGGGACATATCTTAAAAATATAGAGCTTGATGGTAGCTATGACGATATAGTCCTTGAGATTCTGTTTGACATGATAGAAAGGTATATGAATGAAGATGTGGATGAGATTTATCTTGACATCTCAAGTGGGCACAACATATACATATCAGCAATGATAGAGGCATCAAGGCATTTTGCGGTTTTTACAAGACTTATGCACTGGATTCATGAAGAAAAGCGTCCAAAGATATACCTTACGTTTTCAGACCCTATTATAGGAAGCACAGCAGAATCTTTTGAGATACATATTCAGCCACAGAGCTATACAGCTTTTTTCTCATCCCCGATCAGCAAAAAAGAAGCCTGCGACCACAACTTTTCGTTTTTGAGAAATATCTATCAAGAGCCACAAGATGACCAGAAAGGTAACAATAAAGTTTTGCAAAAGCAACAAATACGACAGAAGAGAAAGTCTTTGAAAGAAAAGATAGAAATGTTTACCATTTTATTTTCAGCAATCAAAAATAACGTTCCACTGTATTTGTACTACCATCCATACCATTCTATAGATGAGATTAAAAATGAACTTAAAAATCTCATCAGCCATGCAAAAGACCAGCTTTTAAAAGACTTTAAAAGCTCTCCAAAGCTCAACAAAAAAGCATACTTAGATGCAATTTTGAGTTTGGGATTTTACATGGGCATTGTTGAGGTTTTAGAGAAATACAACATCACAATGTTTTGCCAAGAGACTGGGTTTGATTTGGAGAATCTTGGGAAGACTTTTGCAGAGATTTATACAATATTTGGTATTCCGATGAACTGGACAATGCTTGGCAATGAGATTTCAAACGACACTGAAAAGATACAGGCGTATGGTGAGACTCAGCAGTGGACAAGGCTTAGAAAAATTGTCGACCCAACAAAACCAATTGCCGATGAGCCAGACAAGAGAAATTTCTTTGCACATTCAGGGTGAAGGCAATGTCACAGAAGTCAAGTACGACGGCCTCAAAGTGTATGTTAGATATATTCAGGGACTTCCACAGGGCATGATAGACTGCTGGTTGAAAGAAAGAGTGTGAAATATGTTGATTTATCACAGTAAAATTGTAAGGCTTGCGGGCAGCTTGGCAAATCTTCCCGCAAGCCTTTTTTATTTGGCTGCGTCTGCTTTGGAATTTTTTAGACATTTATGTAAAAGAAAATTTTCTGTCTTTTCTTTCTCAGGGTTGTTTTTTGAGTAGCTTACTATTTGGAAAAATTTCAATCCCCAAAGGGCAGGCTACAAACCGAGCCGTTTTTTGCCAAAATCCTCATTATTCTGAATGCCTTCTCCCTCTTGCATGACCTTATCTGCAAGTGTTCCATGAATTACATTTCCGAAATTCTACTTACTCTTAGGATTAAAAATAAGCGCTATTACATACCCAAAAAACACAGCTGCGGCAATACCGCCAGCTGTCCTTGACACTCCCCCTGTGAAGGCTCCTATTAGCCCAATTTTCTTCACCTCTTCAATAGCACCTTTTGCTAAAGAATATCCAAAGCCAGGAAGAGGGACTGTTGCCCCAGCACCTGCAATATCAATAAGCTTTTGGTAAAGCCCAAGACCTTGCAACATTGCGCCAAGGGTTACAAAGAGCACAAGCACTCTTGCGGATGTCAGCTTTGTCTTGTCAATCAAAATCTGACCAGCAACACAGATAAGCCCGCCAACTACAAATGCCATTAAATAATCCATTTGTCATCATCACCTCTACAAAAGCAGATACATCAAAGGATTTACTCAATCTCAATTGAAAGTGCATGAGCAATCACAGGGATACTTTCACCAAGCTGGACTGTTGAAGAAGACAAAAGAGCACCAGTTGGTACAATGAGAATTCTTTTGAAAGTTTTTTGAAGCATGAGCTTGTAAAAGTATCCACCAAATACGCACGCAGAGGCGGCACAGCCGCTTGCTCCAGCTCCTGTGTCTTGTGTCTTTTGGTCGAACATCAAAATCCCACAGTCCAAAAGCTCAAATGACAAGGTTTTTCCTTCTTTTTTGAAAAGCTCTTCAAGAAGCTTTCTTCCCACGTATCCTAAATCACCTGTGACAATTATGTCGTAGTAGGTAAAATCTCTTTTTGTATCCTCAAGGTGCGTTGTGATTGTGTCAAACGCAGCAGGTGCCATACACGCACCCATGTTGTTCGAGTCTTTTATACCATAGTCCAAGATTTTTCCAACTGTAAAGTGAGTGATTTTAGGCTTTTGAGTGCCATCCTCAGGCTTTATCAAAAACGACGCTGCGCCTGTGACAGTCCACTGTGCTGTCGGGGGGCGCTGGCAACCAAGCTCCAAAGGGTATCTGAACTGCTTTTCAGCAGAGCAAAAGTGAGATGATGTTGCAGCAATTACGTTTTTTGCAAACCCAGCGTCAACAAACACACACGCAAGCCCAACAGAGAGTGCAAAAGTTGAACATGCGCCATAAAGCCCTATAAATGGAATATCCAAATCTCTTATGGCAAAGTGAGAGCTTGTGAGCTGGTTCAAAAGGTCGCCGCTTAAGATCAGGTCAACCTCATCAGGAGGAAAACCACTTTTTTGAATAAGTTTTGAAATTGCTATGTTCAGAAGCTTTCCTTCCGCAAGCTCCCAAGATTTTTGCCCGGCATACTCATCTTCAACTACCATGTCAAAGAAAATTCCAAGCGGACCTTCTCCTTCCTTTTTACCAACAATGGTAAAACAGTCTGAGATTATAGGGCAGTTTTCAAACTTGAAAGTAGATTTTCCAACCTTTTTCAATCTGCCAAAGCCCCCTTTGCTGGCTTCTTAGTTCAGCCTTGAGGCCAATTAAATCTTTGGAAAAATTTTGACAAAATAGTACACAAGACCAATTAGTATTGAGGTAGATATTCCATAGACCAATACAGGTCCTGCAATCAAAAACATTTTGCTACCAACTCCAAACACAAATCCTTCCTTTTTGTACTCAACAGCAGGTGAGACAATTGAGTTTGCAAACCCGGTGATTGGAACAATGCTGCCAGCCCCTGCAAACCTGCCTATTTTGTCATACACGCCAATTCCTGTCAAAAACGCGCCAAGGAAAATCATTGTGATGGATGTAAGTGTCTGTGCCTCATCTTTTGGAAAGTACATTGAATATAGGTTTAAAAAGGCTTGACCAATATCACAAATAATTCCACCGACAACAAAGGCAAATATGCAGTTTTTGAGAAGGTTTGTTTTTAGCTCATGGGCTTTTACCATATCTTGATACTCTTTTGCCTTCTTTTCTTTAAGGTTCACCTCTATAGATTCCTCCTTAAAAAATGGATTTCAAAAAGATATTATTTTAAGTTTTTTTGAGATTTATGCACATCCAAATGAGATTTGCAGTCATCTGAGCGACATTTGATAGCAAATCTCACTCAGAATAACCAAACAAACATTCGTATAATTTTTGAAAGTGGCACAGCTACCCGATAAAATAGAAGCTGTAGAAAG
>NZ_APGP01000059.1:0-25214 GCF_000404025.1 Caldicellulosiruptor sp. F32 | reverse complement strand
ATAGTCTTCGCTGTCTTTCACAAGATGATATACACTCTCATATCGCAGATATTCCTGAGTTTTAAAGTAGTGTTGCCTTATATGATACAAAGCATAGTTGTACAGATTTTTTGAGAAGTGGCAAAGCTGACGTAGCAGTCTGTATGTTTGTTTATCACATCTTATATGATTTTTCTGTGTTTTGTACATTTTAATCACCTGAGGAATATTATATCACATTTTTAGCAATTCATCTCCATCTTGTATAAGATGGAGTCTTCTTGCTTAATTTTTTAATAAATTGCAAAGAATTTGTAAAGAATTTGTTAAGTCAATTGACTTGTAAAAATGGTCTTTGATAAAATTATTATATAAAAATTCCGAGTAAATAAATAGGTTTACTTTAAATTTGGCAAAAAAGAACACAACTTAAAATGCAAAGGAGGAAGTTTTGGTGAGCAAGAAAGCAAAGAGAATAATTGTGATTGCCGTCCTTTTTGCATTCATACTATCTTCACTGTACGCTCAAGTTATAATCTCACAACAAAAAAAGCAAAGTGATATACAGACTAAAACTATCTATCAGCAGGATTTGAAACAAAGTACAAGTTCTAAAGACAAGTTACCAGATCCTCTGATAATAAACAGTGAAGGATTCATTACAGTCGGGGTAAGATATCTAAATCCTATAAAAGATGATAAAGACAACCTGGTATTTGAGGTGTTTTTTGACAATCATCAAGTTGATTTGTCCACACTCAATCTTAGTGGAAAGATATTGTTTACTACAAGTGAAGGTATAAAAGTTAAAAAAGCAACATGGCGAATTGAGGGTTCAGGACATCATGTCATGGCATATATCAAAATACCCAAAAAGATAAATGGTAAAAACCTTATTACCCCTAAAACCAAATATATCCAATTGGAGTTACAAAATATTGGAGGTGTCAAATCGAGAATTTATAGGTGGAATAAGAAGTTTTTGAATTAGGAGGATCTATAAAGTGGCTTATTTACTACCTTTTGCAGCAGGATTAGCATCTTTCTTTTCCCCCTGCATAATACCTATGATAAGTGTATATTTTTCACTTATCACAGGTGTTTCGGTTAGAGATTTGAAGGATATAGAAGTTCACAAAAGAATGAAAAAGTTTATACTTATAAATACCTTTATATTTGTATCTGCCTTTACACTTGTTTTTTCAATGGCAGGGGCTTTAGGTGGAAGTATTGGCAGATGGTTAAGTGGTTATACTACGATAATGAATAAAATTGGTGGGGCAATAACTATAATAATGGGATTGAATTTGATTGGTCTGCTAAATCTAAATCTTTCTTTTTTGAATAAATATAGTGCAGATAACATCAAGACATCATCAAGATATTTCACTACTTTCCTAATAGGTTTGTTTTTCGCTATAGTATGTTCCCATTGCATCGGGCCAATTTTATACTCCATATTGATATATACCACAACCACAAAAAGTGCCTTTGTAGGAATGACAATAATGTTATTATTTTCCTTAGGTCTTGCAATACCGTATTTGCTTGTTGGTTATTATTTACCTCACGCGATTAATGCCATAAAAAAGGCAAAGAAATTCCAAAATGCTATCTGTGCAGTTGCAGGAGCTACACTCATTTTCCTTGGTATTGTGATGTTTTTAAACAAACTCCAGGACTTGACAGCAATTTTTAGCAGACTGCTACCTTATAAATTGCCGTTTGGAATGTAATAGATACAAAAAATTGTAATAATGGAGGAAACAAAGGTGATTTTAGTTGTTATCAGCTTAGCATCAATTTCATTGTTTATATACCAGGTCATTTTAAATCGAATATATTCTGCCTTATTTTGGTATCATTATACCTTTTTAATTACATCATTTGCTATATTTGGTCTTGGTATAGGTGGAATAATAGCTTACAATAAGCGTCAAAAAAGTGAAAATTTAAAAACTGATTCATTGGTTAAGGCCTTATTTCTTCTATCTATCTCGTACATATTTTCACTGGGAATTATATATGTATTGCCGTTTCAAAACAACGTATTGATTTATTTAATTCTGGCCACATTACCTTTTGTAGCAGGTGGTTACTTTTTCTCAATTGCATTTGAGCAGTTTGGAAAAATAAGCAACAAGCTATATTTTGCAGACCTTACAGGCTCAGGATTTGGCAGCATAATTGTGTTGCTTTCACTAAACAATCTTGGAATATATCGGTCTGTAATTTTGATTTGTATTATTTCAGTAATAGCTTGGCTACTTTTTACTTTACAGCTAAAAAAGAAAACTTTGCTTGGCATTGGTGTATTGATTCTTTTCATGTTAGCGCTCTTTATTCCGAACAAGTACGTAAATTCAATTGAACAAAACTTTATTGGATTTATCACAAACAAAACAAAAACACTTGGCACTATTGCAAAATCAAACCAAAAAGCTAAGATTGTCTACACCAAATGGAATGCATTTTCACGAACAGATGTCATTAAAGTAGAAGGTGATAACGATGAAATGATAGTAACAATTGATGGAACAGCAAATGCGCCTATGTATAGATTTGATGGTAAAAAAAGTAGCTTGAGCAAATATAAAGATGACATTGAATATCTGCCTTTTTCTTTTGGAAACAATCATAAAACGTTGATAATTGGGCCTGGCGGTGGAAGAGATATTCTGTATGCTTTAGCTGGAAACAGTAAACAAATAACTGGAGTTGAAATAAATACATCAAGTATTGACGCTGTAAGACACTTTAAAGAGTTCAATGGAGATATCTACAACAGGCCAGAAGTAAAAATCTATGGTGAAGATGGTAGAAATTTTGTAAGAAAATCTAAGGAAAAATATGATGTGATATTCTTATCACTGGTCATGACAAATGCATCCCAAAACATAGGTTATGCTCTTTCAGAAAACTATCTGTTTACAGTTGAAGCTCTTGAGGACTATATGAACCACTTAACAGATAATGGAAAACTCGCCTTTTTGGCTCACGACAAAGAGGATATGAGCAAACTGATAGCAACCATTTTGCGCGTACTGAACAAAAGAGGTATATCAATCAAAGAGGCTCCAAAATATATGGCTATCTTCACCAAAGAAATTCAACTAATGAACGGCAATGAACATATTCATTATCCAATGATCATTGTAAAAAACAAGCCTTTTTCACAACTTGAAAGCAAGAAATTAAAAGAGACTGCAGACAAAGGAAAGATTGTCCCGCTTTATATTCCTTATGTTAATGACAGGGGACCACTTTACCACATAAAGCAAGGACATTTGACTTTAGTAGAGTTCGAAAACGGATTTTCATTCAGCGCAACACCTGCAACAGATGACAAGCCATACTTTTATGACTTTAGCAAAGGTGTTTCACCTGTGCTGGTATTTATCTTCTTTTTCATACTTCTGGGAAGCATAATTCTATTTACACCAATTATCTCTCAAGAAAAAGCGTTCAAACCTTCTTTGTATTTTTCAAGCTTAGGAATAGGATACATGCTAATTGAGATTCCACTTATTCAAAAGTTTATTCTATACTTGGGTCATCCAGTAATTGCCTTCAATTATGTACTTGCTGGGCTCTTGATTGGCAGCGGTATAGGTGCATATTTTAGCAATGCAAAGGTGTTTAACAATCTGTCAAATAGAATATATTTACCTGCTCTTTTGGTCATGGTAATAAATATTGGTCTAATACTTTCTTTGAACTCAATATTCAAAGTGACCTCCAATTTTAGTTTAGTTAGCAAAATACTAATCGCAGCCATACTGGTTATGATTCAAGGCTTTTTTATGGGAATGCCGTTCCCAAGAGGTATAAAGATATTAAGCGAAAATAAAAAGAAAAGTAAAACAATTCCTGTGATGTGGGGACTCAACGGTGTAATGTCAGTTATAGGTTCGGTTTTATCAATTATGCTTTCAATGGAGTTTGGATTTACCATTGCTATGCTTGCAGGAGCTATTTTATATGGGCTTATAAGCTTACAAAATAGAAATTTGGTAACTGCTAAATAAAAAATGGAAGGGGGCATTTAGGGATGAAAGAGGCACTGCTTATACTTCTCGCAATGAGCGGATGTTTGCTTGCACACATTTTTATGCACAAAGCAATGATGGGAAAAGGTTGCCACGGTCATGACCACCACCACAGCAATGAAACCCAAAAAGCACCTGACCTCAAAGATCATCAGTTTCACCAACATCACCACAGTGAAGAATCAGTTGCACTTGATAAACCTAAAAGTGAAGAGAACAAGTAGAGGGATTTATCCCTCTTTTTTTATTTATCGCATTAAATTAGACAATATAGACAAAGAAGTTCATATGGTATATAATAATGCAAACGATATCATTTGAGAAAGGGGAATATTTCAATGAAGAGAATCTTAAGGTACATACTTATATTTGCTATCGTTTTCGCAGTTGGACTTGGTTCATTTTGGGCAGGTTTTTCTAATTCTCAAAGCCCAGTTCAAACTAAAAAAGACGGTTTGATTTTCTATGAAGTTTTTATCAGGTCATTTTATGATAGTAATGGTGATGGCATAGGGGACATAAATGGTTTGGCTGAAAAACTTCCATATATCAAATCCTTAGGTGTAAATGCCATCTGGCTTATGCCAATATTTGAATCTCCAAGCTATCACGGATATGATGTAACAAACTATTACAAAGTCAATCCCGACTATGGTACAAATGAGGATTTCGTCAACTTCATAAAAAAGGCTCACAAGATGGGTATCAAAGTCATCATAGATATGATGATAAATCACACAAGTAGCAAACACCCTTGGTTTATCGAAGCATCAAGTAATAAAAATAGTAAGTACAGAAACTATTATATCTGGGCAACACCAAGCACAAACCTTGATGAACCATCAGACCTTGGCACAAAACAATGGTATAAAAAGGGTGATAGTTACTACAATGCTATATTTTGGTCTGAGATGCCAGACCTCAATTTTGACAATAAAGCTGTGAGAGAAGAGATGAAGAAGATCGCCAAGTTTTGGTTAGAAAAAGGAGTAGATGGATTTAGGCTTGATGCTGCAAAGCATATTTATCCTTTGAGCAGAGAAAAAGATACTCTTGCGTGGTGGGAAGAATATGCAAAGTTCTGCCGAAGTATTAAAAAGGATGTATACCTTGTAGCAGAAGTGTGGGATAGCCCTCAAAGAATAGCGCAATATGCAAAGATATTTGATTCTTGCTTTAATTTTACTGTGGCTCAAAGCATCATTGAAGGAGTAACATATGAAAATACTCAAAATTTGCAAAATAACCTCTCTTCAATATACAATCTCTACAAAAATGTCAATCCCCAATTTGTTGACGCACCATTTTTGACAAACCATGATATGAACAGAGCTTATACCGAAATTGGGTCAAATAGCAAAATGAAATTAGCTGCAGCATTATTATTGACACTGCCTGGCAATCCTTTCATCTACTATGGTGAAGAAATTGGCATGAAAGGGCAAAAACCAGATGAATATATTAGAGAGCCATTCAAATGGCATGAGACATGGAAAAAAGGACAAACAAACTGGGAGATAAGCCTCTACAATAGCGGCCCTGATGTTGCTTCAGTTGAAAAACAAGAAAAAGACAAAAATTCTCTGCTCAATTTCTACAGAGATATGATTGGTTTCCGAAAAAAGAACCTACCATTACTAAAAGGAGACTTCCAGTTAATTAAAACCTCTGCTGATACACTTAGTTTCGCAAGAGTTTACAATAATCAGAAGATGGTTGTAATTTTTAACTTCACAGGCAAGGAATTATCAAAGACTATAAACCTGCCATCTAATATAAAGCTTGCCGGCAAAATAGTTAAAGGATCTGGGAAAATCTTGTCTTTAAAAAATGGAAAACTTGTTTTTTCAATAAAACCTTATTCTTTTATCATTTTAAATTAACAGTCAGAAGCGTAAAATTTCCATTTAAGTCAACATCAAAAGATTAAAAGGCGGGCAACTTCCTCAGAATCGCCCGCCTTTAAGTTTTTAGAAAATTTTTTAAAATGCTGCTTTATAAATTTCCATTATCTCTTCTACAGTAGCTTGTCTTGGATTTGTCAAACCACAAGCATCCTTTAGGGCATTTTCAGCTAAAATCCTTATGTCTTCATCTTTTACACCCAATTCTTTCAAACCAGCTGGTATTCCTATTTCTTTTGACAAAGCCTTAATGCTCTCAATTACCATTTCACCGACTTTTTCTTGCGAAGTTCCTTGCACGTCAATCCCCATTGCTTTTGCAATGTCAATGAATCTGTGAGGAACCGCTTTAAAATTGTATGCCAAAACATGTGGTAATAACACTGCATTGCACACCCCATGTGGCAAATCATAAAATCCACCTAACTGATGTGCCATTGCATGAACATAACCCAAACCTGCATTGTTAAATGCAACCCCTGCCAAATACTCAGCATAGGCCATTTTTTCTCTTGCTTCAATATCATTGCCATTTTCAACAGCTTTCTTCAGATATTTGAAAATCAATTCAATTGCCATCAAAGCTGAAGCATCTGTAACTGGTGTTGCATCAGTAGAAAGATACGCTTCAATTGCATGTGTTAACGCATCCATTCCAGTTGCTGCAGTCAGTGATTTTGGCATCTCAATCATAAGTTCTGGGTCGTTTACAGCAATGAGCGGCGTTACATGCCAGTCAACTATTGCCATCTTTACATGTCTATCCTCATCAGTGATAATTGCAAACCTTGTCACTTCACTGCCTGTTCCTGCAGTTGTATTGATAGCAACAAGAGGAAGTATCGGTTTTTGTGATTTGTTTACCCCTTCATAGTCCTTTATTGAACCTCCGTTAGTTGCAACAAGTCCTATACCTTTGGCACAATCATGTGGTGAGCCGCCTCCAATTGATATTAAAAAGTCGCAATTATTGTCTTTTAAGATTTTTAAGCCATCTTCAACATTTTTTACTATTGGATTAGGTTTGGTTTCATCGAATATTACATAACTTATATTTGCATCATCTAATATGTCAGTAACTCTCTTAACTAAACCAATCTTTACTAACGCTTTATCTGTTACAACTAGTGCTTTTTTATGACCTAAAGCTTTGATTTCTTGCCCAACATCTTTCAAACATCCTCTTCCCATCAAGCTAATAGGTGGCATGTAAAATCTATATGTTTTCACACTTACCCCTCCACATCTGCTGCAAATGTTGTTATAATTTTAACATGCACTTTTTCTCTTCTTCTAATTCTTTTTTGCAAATAATATTTCATTTTTGCCGGGGGTATAGAGAGATGGTAAGTGACCTAACACCAACATCTGTTTTAGAGGCAGAACATGTTAGAATACTCTACTATGATTTCGATAATTATACAAGAGCAAGTTATTCATCAAAAACTATCTGAGATTTTGCAGTATTCTACAAGGAGATAAATATGTGGAAATAAATGGGTCTGAAAAATTCAAGTATGATAGTAACAGTTTTGTAATTTTGCCGCCTTATTCAAGAGTCAAATTAGAAATTGAAGAAAAAACTAAAGCATTGGTTATAGAAATAGACAGCTATTTAATAAACCATGTTTTGAGCAAGCTAAAAATAGAGTTTGAACCTTATGAACTTGGCAATGTCAATAATGTACTTTTTGTAGGAAAGTACAGCCCAGATTTGACACAGACATACAAAAAGATTGTTGATACATTCTTAAGTAGAAAAGTTAACAGAGAGTTTCTCCTTGATTTATATACTCAAGAGTTTGTATATGATATCTTCAAATACAGAGGTGCTGAGAAGATAATAAACGATAAAAATTCAGAAATATATCATATCTTGGATTATATAAACACCAATTATTTGCGCAAATTAAAAATTTCAGATATTGCCAAAGAATTTAACATGAAAGAATATGAACTTACTAAGTACTTTAAAAAGTTCACAGGGAAATCACCAAAGGAATATATTAAAGACTTAAAACTTAATAAAGCAAAAGAGTTATTAAAATTCGAAAATGTTACCAATGTGTGTTATGACATAGGATATGAAAATATTTCTTATTTTATTAAAGAATTTAAAAACAAGTTTGGAGTTACACCAAATCTATACAAAAAAACTCTAAACAGTTAATAGTAAAAGTGTAGATTTTTCATGATCAGGAAAACTCATT
This sequence comes from Caldicellulosiruptor sp. F32, assembly GCF_000404025.1. Classification (NCBI taxonomy): domain Bacteria; kingdom Bacillati; phylum Bacillota; order Caldicellulosiruptorales; family Caldicellulosiruptoraceae; genus Caldicellulosiruptor; species Caldicellulosiruptor sp. F32. The sequence continues at coordinate 17,072 of NZ_APGP01000059.1, read as the reverse complement.
ATGAAAAAAGTCCTGGGCAAATCCCAGGACTTTTTTTAGGTACCTTTCCTTATTAACTTGCCAGCTCTTCTTTTTCAAACTGGCTATAGTAAAGCTTCGCGTAAAATCCGCCTTTTTTGAGAAGTTCTTGGTGTGTACCCTGTTCTACTATGTCCCCATGGTCCATGACTAGTATCAAATCAGCATCTCTTATTGTAGAAAGCCTGTGGGCTATTATAAAGGATGTTCTTCCTTTCATTAAATTGTCCATAGCCTTTTGTATTTGGATTTCTGTGAGTGTGTCAACAGAGCTTGTTGCTTCGTCAAGTATAAGAATTCTTGGATTTTTCAAGATAGCACGTGCAATTGTCAAAAGCTGTTTTTGACCTTGAGATATATTCGTAGTCTCCTCATTTAACACTGTGTCGTACCCTTGTGGGAGTGTCCTTATAAAGTGGTCAATGTGGGCAAGCTTTGCTGCTCTTATCACTTCTTCGTCTGTGCTATCTGGCTTTCCGTATTTTATATTCTCTTTAATAGTTCCATTGTAAAGCCATGTGTCTTGCAAAACCATACCAAATAAAGATCGCAGGTCTTTTCGCGAAAATTCTCTTATATCATGTCCGTCAATCAAGATTGCACCATCATTAACATCGTAAAACCGCATAAGAAGCTTTACAATGGTAGTCTTGCCAGCACCAGTTGGTCCAACAATTGCCACCTTTTGCCCTGCTTTTATCTTTGCAGAGAAATTGTTTATAACAATCTTGTCTGGTCTGTAGCCAAACCTGACGTTCCTAAACTCAATCTCCCCTTTTATATCCTCAAGATCAATCTGTTTTGGCATATCTGGCACTTCTTCCTCTTCTTCTAAAAACTCAAACACTCTCTCAGCGCACGCAGCAGTCTGCTGCAAGATGTTTGAGATATTTGCAATCTGGGCAATCGGCTGTGTAAATGACCTGATGTACTGTATAAACGCCTGAATATCCCCAACCTCAATTGCATTTTTTATAACAAGCCAGCTGCCAAGAATGGTTACCACTACATATCCCAAATTGCCTATAACGTTCATAAGCGGCATCATTACACCTGTCAAAAACTGCGACTTCCAAGCAGCATTGTACAATGTATTGTTAAGGCTATCAAACTTTTCAATACTCTTTTTCTCGCCATTAAAGGCCTTGACTATATGATGCCCACCATACATTTCCTCTATATGCCCATTTAAATGTCCTAAATAATCTTGCTGCTGTCTAAAATATTTTTGAGAGTATTTGATAATAAAGGCAATGACAATTGAAGATGCAGGTATGATCAAAAGTGCAACCAAGCTCATCAGCCAGTTAATACTGATCATCATCACAAGCACACCAAGGACCATTGTCACAGAGGTAATTATCTGTGTCATGCTCTGATTAAGTGTTTGTGTAATTGTATCAACGTCATTTGTAATCCTCGATAAAATCTCACCTTGGTTGGTGCTTTCAAAATACTTCAAAGGGAGTCTATTTATCTTCTCTGAGATTTCTTTTCTAAATCTATATGTGATTTTCATCGACACACCAGACATTATCCACCCTTGTAAATACCCGAAAATGCTGCTGAGTCCGTACAGCACAAGTAGGATAATTAAAATCTTCCCAATATATTCAAAATCTATGCCGCTGCCCTGCCCGGTTATTCTGTTCATTATACCTTCAAAGATCTTTGTAATTGCCTTTGACAAAATCTTAGGTCCTGCAATCGAAAATGAGGTACTCAAAATTGCCAAAACCAGCACAGTTATGAGAGAAATCTTATAGGCAGACAAATACCTTATAAGTTTTTTCATAGTCCCCTTAAAATCTTTTGCTTTCTCACCGGGGACAAAACCACGTGGTCCATGACCCATATCCCTTCGAGGTCTTATCCCATGCACACTTCTTTGTTGTGTTCCCTTGTCTTCGTTCATCCCACCAACTCCTCCTCTGGCAGCTGTGATAGTGCTATTTCTCTATAAGTTGGACAAGTTTTTAAAAGTTCTTCGTGTTTTCCTATTCCAACAAGCTCACCATCATCTAATACTATTATCTGGTCAGCATGCATCATAGTTGCAACCCTTTGCGAAACCATAATAACTGTGCTGTCTTTCAGCTTTTCTCTGAGTTTCCTTCTCAGAGCAAGTTCTGTTCTAAAGTCAAGAGCTGAAAAGCTCTCATCAAAGATGTAAATCTCAGGCTTTTTAACAAGAGCTCTTGCAATAGAAAGTCTTTGTTTTTGTCCACCTGACACATTCGTTCCACCTTGAGCAATCTCGGTATCAAACTTGTTGGGCTTTTCATTGATAAACTCAAGCGCCTGGGCAATCTCTGCTGCCTCTACAATCTCTTGGTCTGTTGCGTCATCCCTGCCGTATTTGAGATTAGATTTTATAGTTCCACTAAAAAGCCAGCTTTTCTGTGGGACATACCCTATTCTCTTTCTCAAGTCTTCTTGCTTAACTTCTTTCACATCCACCCCATCAACTAAAACTTGACCTTCTGTTGCATCATAAAATCTCAAAATTAAATTTACAAGCGTGCTCTTCCCTGAGCCTGTCCTTCCAATAATGCCAACTGTCTGGCCGGGTAAAATTGTAAAGCTTATGTTCTTTAGAACATATTCCTCTGCACCGGGGTACTTGAAAGAGACATTTCTAAACTCAACCATGCCTTTTTTGCTCTCATCAAAGCTTTTCGGATTTTTAGGGTCTTTTACAGAAGGCTCTGTTGAAAGTACTTCAGCAATACGCTGTGCAGATACAGAAGCTCTTGGTATCATAATAAACAGGGCAGATAGCATCAAAAAGGCAAATATAATCTGTATAGCGTACTGCATGAACGCAAGCATGTCTCCAACTTGCATACTTGAGTTTTGAATCTGGTGAGCTCCCACCCATACAATTAAAAGGGTAACTCCGTTCAAAACAAGCATCATGGTTGGAAACATAACTGCCATGCTTCTATTTACAAAAAGCCCTACTTTGGTAAGGTCCTGATTTGCCCTGTCAAATCTCTCCTCTTCAAACTTTTCGCTATTAAAAGCTCTGACCACCATAATGCCAGATAAGTTCTCGCGTGCAACCAAATTTAGCCTGTCAATCAACTTTTGCATAAGCAAAAACTTTGGCATTGCAACTTTGTAAAGCACAGCTATAATCCCTAAAAGAATTGCAACTGCCAAAGCTATAATCCACGACATTGAATGGCTTTTGCTAAGAGCCTTGAACACTCCTCCAACGCCCATCACAGGCGCATAAAATACCAATCTTATCATAATTACAAGAAGCATCTGTATCTGAGCAATGTCGTTTGTTGTTCTTGTTATCAAAGAAGCTGTTGAAAACTTGTCAAATTCAGCTATTGAAAAGCTCTCTACTTTTGTAAAAATGTCTTTCCTTAAATCTCTTGCAACGCCAGCTGCAACCTTTGAACCAAAAAATGCAACCATGACAGTAGAAAATGCGCTCAAAAGAGTAATTAGAAGCATCAAAAGTCCTATTCGCAATATATAGTTTGTTTGAATAGCACCTGTATCTATCCCAATCCTTTTATACTCATCTTTAATTACAGCAGCTGCTGCCTGCACAACCATGCTGTCGCCTAAAGTAGAAAATTTTTTGTTTATCTCTTCTCTAATTTTAAGAAGCTGATCCTTTGGAAGCTGGCTCAAAAGCATGAAAATATCTATGTTGGCTGGAATCTGTTTGCCACTGAATTCAATTACGCCATTTTTTGCATTTGCTTTTGCCTTTTCAATCCCTGCCACTGCCAAAAGTGCTTTTGCCATGGGTATATTCAGTTTATCTATCTCTTCATTGTCAACTTTTTTCAATACATATACAGCTTCTTTGGATAAAATTGGGTATTTTTTTAAATACTTCTCATATTCATTGCTTAACTTATCAATTAGTTTGTAGTCATTTAAAATCCTTTCCTTGTCTCTATCTGACACAAAGAGCAAAAGTTTATCCATCTGCGTCTTTCTTATAGCTTCGGGTACTGCATTCACTATACCACCCTGCTGGATACCTTTGTTTACTATGTTTGACATGTAATCGGGCAAAGCTAAATCACTCATAGCTTGAACAACTACAAAAAAGATGGCCATAAAGAATAGGAGGACATATGGTTTCAAGTACTTTGCCAGTTTTGTCAAGCTGACTCACCTTCTTTGTTGGTTTTTGGTTTTATAGCCAAAATAGGTATTGTAGACAAATCTCTATTTGTGCACATACCTATCTAAAACCTTTTTTAAGGTTTCAAGGCCATTTAATATTGTATCTATCTCTTTTTCGTCTGCCCTGTTGAGTATTTCTTCAAACCTCTTCTCCATATCCTTAAAATTTTTCTCAAAAGCATCTTTGAACTTTGGTGTGACATCAACATACACAACTCTTCTGTCTTCTTGACTCCTTATTCTCTGAACCATCCCCTGCTTTTCAAGCCTGTCAATTATTCCTGAGACAGTGCTGTTCGATAGCCCTAGTTTTCTGCTCAAATCGCTCACCTTCATCTTTCCATGGCGAATCAGTTGCCCCAAAAGCATACCCTGAGGTGCTGTGATGTCAAATTGGTCAAACTGGTGCCGTGCTATTTTCTTTGTTATTTTCATTATTTCCTTCACAAGCTCAATTATCTTAAGCCCTTTGCTTATATCATCCATCTTTGCGCCCCTTTCAATATTTAGTTCTAAAATATTTCGTATAAGAATATTTTGCATGCTATATATTTTACGCTCAAAAGAATTCTGTGTCAATAACCTATGAAAAGAAGTGAATAAATAAAAAATCTTCCCTTTTTAAAAAGGGAAGATTCTAAATTGAAAATGCTCCACCTGCATTACATAGCTTTTATTATCTTTTCAATAAGCAAATTCAAACGTTCCATCCTGATTTTGCTTGAAAAAATCTCCATATGTCAACCTAAAGACATTATTCCAGTCATTTCTCAGCAATTTATTAGAAAGGTTATACTTGTCTTGGATAAGCTTGCCAATCACACCTGCTCCTGATATATCTCCTTGTATTATAGCACCGTACAAGACATTTTCTTTATAGACCACTTTATAATAATAGTTCGGTCCACTGCAAATTGCTACATTATAGCTGTTATCGGGTGGCTCTACATATCCATAACTTATTGTACTCAAGCCAAAAAACTTCATTGAATTTTTAAAGCCAAAATTGTCCATTAAAGGTTTATCAATTCCTGCCATATTATATGCTGCTGTCTGCCCCTGTTTTACAGCCGAAGGCCATATAGGTGTTAATATATGTCTTTGTGTCAAGAGTTCATACGTTTGACATACATCACCAGCAGCATAAATGTCTTGTATAGAAGTTCTCTGGTATTGATCTACAACAATTCCATTTTCAGTTTCAAGATGACATTTATCTATTCTTGGAAAAGAAGGTTTTACTCCGACTGCCACTACAATCATATCGGCAAAAACAAAACTTCCATCTGATAAAGTCACGCCTTTAACCTTCCCTGATAACCCGTAGATTACATTTGAAACAGACTGTCCAGTAATGATATCTATTCCTTTGTCTTTAAACATCCTCTCGTACCTTTGCGCTGCTGTCTTGTCTAATTGCTGAGGTAGGATATGGTCTTTCATCTCTATTACGGTTACCTTGACTCCCTGCTTGTTAAGGCTCACTGCAACATCCAGCCCTATTAGCCCACCGCCAATGACCACAGCCTGCCTACTTGTTTTAGCCGCTTCTTTAATCTTTATAGCATCACCTATATCACGTAAGGTAAATATATCTTTTCTCTTTTCTATACCTTCTGCTAAGCCTTCTATAGGAGGAATTACAGGGGTAGCGCCGGTAGCTATAAGTAGTTTATCATATGTATGTTCAGCGCCATCGGAAGTGACAACACTTTTGTTGAAAGGTCTAATTTCTATCACAGTGGTATTTCTTATCCATTTTATTTTGTTTTTATCGAAAAAATTCTCTTCCACAAACCTCATCTTGTCCAAAGGTCTGTCGTCACTTATGAAATAATGAAGCATACACCGTGAATATACCATATCGTCTTTTGAAATTACAACAATTTCTCCATTGCTATCAAGCCGTCTGAGTGTCCTTGCACAACTTAGCCCTGCGGCACTGGCACCTATAATCAAATATTTCATCAGATTCTCCCCTCGCTTTAATCAACATCAATAAGGGAAATAGCCTGGACAGGGCAGCTTTGGACACATGCAGGTATTTCTCTGTCCAGGCACATATCACATTTTATAGCAACATCACCACTTTTGTTAGGTTTTATCATGCCATAAGGGCATGACATAACGCACATAAAGCATCCTGCACACCAGCTCTGGTTGCAAATTACGTATCCTGTTGTCTCGTCTTTTGTCAGCGCACCAGACATACAAGCTGCAACACATTCTGGTTGGTCACAATGTCGGCAGAAAATAGGGACAATCTTCCCTTCGTTGTTCAAGACTATATTATTTGCAAATTCTAAATCATTGTCTGAGAAATCTATCTCAAGTACTGATTGCACACCTTTATGGTGAGCTATACACGCCAGGATGCAATTCATACATCCTGTACATGTTGTTGGTTCTATATATATCCTTTTCATTGATAATACACCTCTTTAATTAGATACCCATATCTTTTCTGCGCTGAAGAATGATACTTTCAAGCTCATCAGCAGAAGATTTTACATCATTATTTATAATCAGCCGTCCTCCAGTTATGTCTGGCAACTTTTCTGTCAGAATCTCTGTCACCAGCTTGCTTCCTGTTATAAAAGGAGGAATTGAAAGATGTAAAGGCAATCCAAGCGCCAGCCCAAAAGCACCATCAGCCAAAGCCTGCTCTTCTAACCATTGAGGTGCAGAAAGTACTAAAGGCAGCTGTGGAATATCCACGTTGAGAATCTCTGCCAGTTCTGCTGCCACTATCTCAAGTCTGCCTATGGCAAGGCATGGACCAAAGTTTAGCACAGGTGGTATGTTAAGCTCTCTGCACACCTCTTTTAATTTGTCTCCTGCCAGCTCTTCAGCTCCTTTTGACATAAGACCCCAGTTTTCAAGTCCCCCACTTGTGCACCCCGCAGACAGTACTAGTATATCTCGTTTTATTAATTCTTTGGTCAGTTCTACAGTAAAAATATCATGGCCTATAGAGGTAAGATTGGAACAACCAACAATAGCTGCTATACCTTTGATTCTGCCCGAAGCTATAAGATCAATAAGAGGTTTATAGCTTCCACCTAAAAATTCTTTAAGAGACCCTTCGCTTACTCCCGTCAGTGCACTCTCATAACCGTGGTCATAAGGTATGTCTATATTTACCTTACCTCTTCTAAGTTTGTAGCTATCCACAGCTTCTTTTAAAATCCTGTTTGCAATCTCCATGGCTTCTTCAGGACTATATTGCACAAGGTCTGCGTTAGCTTTCTTAGCCACATCGTCAATACAAATTTGTCTTACCATATACCTCTCAGCTACTGTTTCAAGACCAGGTATAGTACAATTGAACTCAGACACGACAAGGTCTATAGCACCTGTTGCCAGTACAGCTTCACTTGTGAAATTATTACCTACGTGGCCTGCATACACATCCTTTGCATGCTCACCTCTTAACTGAAAATCCTGACCCACGCATGTACACCCTATTATTCTGAATCCCTTTGCACCAACGTCTTGAGCCATCTTTTTTACATCTTCATCATTTAACCTCTTTAGCAAAGCCCAAAAAAGTGACTGTTGATGTCCTGTAGGCATTATGTTTATGTAATCAGGGTCTATTACCCTGAAACCTACAGGCGCTGACCTTAACACAGGCTCTCCCATGATGATATCGTTAAGTTTGTTTGTAAGTGCCAGTCCATAAAGTCCTGTGGCTATACCCAGTCTTAAAACATGCATGAGCATATCGACAGGATCACTTGAAAGGTTCGTACTTGTTTTTACTACCGCATCAAACACCTCTGATTTTGCACCGCCAGGCAAAATCCCCAGTTCGCTCCACTTTTTATACCTCATAGCTGGTGCCATGTACTTTACCAGTTCCATTTTCTGCCATCTGGGTTTGTAAAGGTCAGATAATACCTTTTCAGCAAGTTGCAAAGCTATCTCTCTATCATCTTGTCCATGGATACCAAGTTTATCTGCAAGTGCATGGAGCGTCTTTTGACCTTTAAATGGTACATCTATTTGATTTTCAGCCATCTTTTTGAGATTATGAGCAACATTTTCTACCACGTGCAAGTAACAGCCAGCTCCTGCTGCAACTGCCCTTAGAAAATTTCTCGCAACAATTGTATCTGCATCGGCTCCGCAAACCCCTCTTTTTTGAGTTGGCGTAATCCTACACGGTCCATTTGCACACAACCTGCAGCAAATTCCCTGAAGACCAAACCCGCATTTTACACTTTGTCGCGGTTTGCGGTTAAAAGAAGTCTCCAAATCTTCTTTACTTTTTATAAATTCCCCTAATCGTTTATCAGCTGTCTCACAAAATGTGCAAATCTCCATAGCTCCATTACCTCCTGCAATATTAATTGATTTCTTGTATTTTGAAAGTATACTATTTTAGTATACTTTTGTCTACAAAATAAAGATGGAAACTGAAATTAGTTTCCATCCATTTTTGCAAGCTCAGCAAAGTTATACTTTTCAAACTCCTTTGCAACAATCTCCATCACTGAAGAAAAAGCCTTGTGCACAGCGCAATACCCAGTAGCTCTTTTACTACAAGCAGAAGGGTCTATCTGGCACCTGTTCAAAGCCAAGGTACCTTCTACTGCCAGTATCACATCTTTCATTGTTATGTCTTCAGGATTTTTAGCAAGGACATAACCCCCGTTTTTGCCTCGTGCGGATTCTATAATCCCTGCCTTTATCAAATCCCTACATATTTTCAACAAAAATCTTTTGGGAATCTTTTCTTCTTCTGAGATAGTATCTGCCTCAACTACCATTCCTTTTTTCTTTGAAAGGTGAAGCACTATTCTGAGCGCATAGTCGGATGCTTGCGTAAGTCTCATTTACTCACCCTTGCCAAATTAAAGTATACTGATTTAGTACACTTTTATTTTATACTACAATTTTTGAGGTGTCAATACTGAGATTATAACTTAATACCCAATCATCTTAGCTCCATTTTGAACAAATTTTCCTCTGAACCCTGGCTCTTTCAGCATCAGATGACTGTCAAGGTCATGGAAGTCAAACGCTCCAGTTCCAAGGGCAAAGTGAACACTCTGGTTAATTCCGAGGCTTGATTCGGACATACATCCTATCATTAATCTGAGGTCAGCACTCCTTTTTGGTGTTTGACATCGAACTTCACATTTGCTATCTTGCTCATTTATAATTTTGTCCTCCTTTCAGATTTCTTCAAAAGAAATTACCTCAATCTTGCTTTCAATTTTAACTTTCCCAGATAAGGATTCAGCCTCACCAAGCTGATTATCTGTGGGATCAAATCGCAGGAAATTTGGTTTCGGCTCAAAATCTTTCATAAAATCTGAGTTTGCAACCATCCTAAAACCATCTAAGTTACCAAAATAGAAACTGCGAAGTTTTTCGTTCTCCCGTCTTGCCCCACCAAATGAAAGGTCTGCCGGAAGCCAACCGTAAGGCTTGACGTAGAACAGTGCCCAGTCGTGTGGAGTAGCCATAAGGGGATTTCTGTACCAGCCAGACTGCCATCGTGCAGGTATTCCAGCAATTCGGCACATAGTGATGAAAAGCAGAGCCTGAAAACCACAGTCTCCTTTCAAGTTTTCTGCAACATACTGTGGTATGTTCTCATAGGTTGCGTATGGTCGAACATAAGAATATTTAACATGCTTTGTAATCCAATCAAAGATTCTTTTCGCTTTTAAATAAGGATTATTCTCACCGGCGACTACTTGGTTGGTTAAAAGTTTCAGGTATGGCGTGAACACTACATGAGGTGGCTGTTCACCAAGAAATTCGTCCAAATCATTTTCTTCAACCTTTTTTGGATCAACCTTATTTATCCACTCATTTATAGTGTACTCGAACTCAACAAAGTATTCTTTTTCTTTGCCCTCAAAATAAATAGTTCTCTGTGAAACCTTGTTGTCTGCAAGAAAATAGTCTCTGTGGCTTGTTGAAACAAGTTTTACATCACAAACCTGAAGCTCTTCTTTTGGAAATGGAAGCCAAACACGAAAATGATCTGCATCGTCTTTGATAGTAACAGTTATCTTTGCACGTACTCGGTATCTTTTAGGAGGGCCTCCTTGCGTCAATTCCTCCAATCTCTTGTCAAGCAGTTCTCTTGCTTTTTGTGCAACAGGATCTTTCTTGAGTCTTTCTCTGTATGATGGAAGAGTAAAAGCTATATTGTGAACAAAGTGTCCTTCGAATCTTCTTTTTCCTTCAACTACTATGTAATCAAGATACCCTTCTGACAAAAGGTGATAAAATTCCTCTCGAGAAAAAGAATCAATCAGCTCCATTGCCTTCTTTAAAGCAGTTTCTTCATCAAAAGGATAACTTTCGAGTATTCTGTTTATTCTATTCTTCTCGTACATTAGACGTTTTCTTTGCATCTCAGTGATTCTTTCATCAGCCAGCCACCTGTCTATCAATCTCAAAACCAAACAAAAATTGCCAAGCTTTTCTTCTCTCTCGATCTCCTCTGGTATCTTGCATACAATAAAATCCATAATTTCACCTTCCAATGAAAACTGTGTCCAATTGAGATAACGTAAATATCTGTACGATTTTCCCAGGCACCTTGGCACCAAACCAGTTCAGCAGATACTTAATAGATGAGTCTCATTTTAAGTTCAACTGTTATTCCTACTGTTTTGAACAACAGAATGCTTAATTCCATAGCTAAAATATATTATCAATCCTATTGCTAACCAAACAATAAATCTAATTATAGCTATTTTGGGGAGGCTTACAATAAGGCCAAAACTAATCAAAGCAGCCAATGGTGCTATTACATATACAGCTGGTACTTTAAAAGGCCTTTCTATATCAGGTCTTTTGATTCTCAATACCAACACCGAAATGGATGTTAGCATGAAGGCAAACAAAGCTCCTATATTGCAGAGCTCAGCCAAAGTCATGATTGGAAGAAAGCCTGAAAGAAGAATACCAATTATGGTAACAGCAATCGTGGCTACATATGGGGTCCTTCTTGTCTTGTGCACTTTTGAAAATACTGGCGGCAGCAAACCATCTCTTGAAAGAGAAAATAGAATTCTTGTTGTGCCAAGAAGCATTACCATCATAACTGTTGTAATGCCTACAACTGCACCAATTGCAACAAGTACGCTCCCCCATTTAACCCCTATGAGCGACAAAACATATGCCACTGGAGCTGAGTTATCAAGTTTTTTATAGTTTACAACACCAGTAAGTACAAGACATACAATAGCATATAAAGTAGCAACTATTGTCAAAGAAGCTACAAGACCAATAGGAATGTTCCTCTGCGGATTTTTAGTTTCTTCCGAGGCAGTAGAGACAGCATCAAAACCACCATATGCAAAAAAGACAAGACCTGCTGCAGTAATTACATTCTTCCACCCATAAGGTGCAAATGGAGTCCAATTTTTGGGTTTTATATGTGGTGCAGCTAAAACAATGAAAAGAATAATCACTCCCAGCTTAATAAATACCATTATGTTATTAAAGTTACTACTTTCTCTAATTCCTCTTGTCAAAATCCATCCCAACAAAGCTATTATGAATATTGCCGGAAGATTTATTATTCCTCCATGAGCAATATCGTTAGTCAATATCTTCGGCAGATGTATTCCAAAATCTGAAAGTAGATTTGTAACATACCCTGACCAACCAACAGCAACCGCACTCATTGAAACACCAAATTCAAGTAATAAATCCCATCCTATTATCCATGCAAATATTTCACCTAAGGCTACATAAGAATAAGTGTATGCACTTCCTGAAACAGGTGCTAAAGAAGCAAATTCTGCATAGCATAGCCCTGCAAATATACATGCTATTGCTGATAACAAAAACGAAACTACTATTGCGGGACCAGCCACCTTAGCAGCCATTACACCGGGCAGCACAAAAATCCCTACACCGACTGTTGCTCCAATACCTAACAAGGTTAAATCTGCCGCCGTCAGTTCTCTTTTCAATTTAAACTTTTCATCTTCGGCTTGTTGTAAAAGAGTTTGAAGTTCTTTGCGCCTGAGCAATTTTGTCATTTTCTCGTCTCCCCTCCACTCTTCTGTTCTCTTCTCATCTCATCTTTCACAATTTATTCACATTTATAATAAAATTGTATACATTTAAATACAGAGTGCATAAAAGATATAGAAAACATTCACTGGCAAGAAAACGCCCCGGCAGTCAAACAAAAAACTTCCTCCCCTACTTCAAGAGGAGGCAAAACAAAAAAAGTGCTACTGCCAAGGGCTACTTTCTATTATAGCATTTTTTAAGTTTTTGAAAACTACTTTATATTTTTAACTTCAAGGAAATCAAAAGCTTGTGGTCAGTTTTCTTCAAACAATATCAGAGAATTTTGATATATGGTATAATCGAAATTGGAATCTGAAAGCCGCAAATAGCAACAGAAGGAGCGAACTTTTGATGATATACATTGTCACCGCTTTTCATGCAGAAGCAAAGCCTCTGATAGAACATTTTGGCCTGAAAAAATTATATGAACCTTCAAAATTTCAGATTTTTTCTGGCAATGATATTCTTCTTATAGAAAGCAAGGAAGGAATTGTAAAGAGCAGTATTGCAACAACATTTGCCTTGACAAAGTTTGGAGCAGGCAGCAGTGATATAGTCCTGAACATTGGGATTTGCGGAGCTGTGGAAAATGCCTTTTCAAAAGGAGATGTTATTCTTTGCAACAAAATAATAAACCACCACTCAAAAAAGGCATTCTACCCAGACATTTTAATTCAGCATAGCATGAAAGAGGCAACACTCGAAAGTTTTATGCACCCGGTGAAAAAAGATAACTTGCCAGTTGAAATTGAGGGAGATATAGTTGACATGGAGGGTGCAGGATTTTTTGAAGCAGCTTCTATCTTTTTGCCCCTGCACAATGTTCACTGCATCAAGATTGTTTATGACTTTTTGGACTTTGAAAAGATAAATCCTGTTGAGATTGAAAATCTGATAAAGCAAAGTATTCCTCATATAGAAAATCTGATAAACTCCCTCTTAAAATTAAATTTTGAATTTTGTAACAATCCGTCTGAAATTAATAATATACCTCTACTTGTAAATAAACTGAAAAACAGTTTACATCTTACTGCCTATATGACCAATGAGCTTGAAAGTTTGTTAAAAGACTATATAATAAGGCATAAAAAACTACCTGACTGTATTTTTGAATTTTTTGAAGTTCAAATTAACTCTAAAAAGGAGGGCAAAAATTACTTTGACAAGCTCAGAAAAATCCTTCTTAGCTAAGAATTTTTCTCATGTTTATGTTGAAAAAGCTGTTCTTTCTCATCCTGTTACAATAAAGATTTTAGAAAACTTGCAAAACTCTCAAATAGTTAAAATAGAGAACTACAAAGAGGTTTTTTGCAGAGCAGGGCAAAATTATTTTTTTCAGGAAAAGAGTAAAAAATTAATACTTGCAAAAAAATGGGGAGAGTTTCTCTATCCCGGCCCTTCAATTTGCCACAACTTTGGATACAGTAACTTTTTTTATACAAGCAACATTTTAAACTGTATTTACAGCTGTGAATATTGCTTTTTAAAAGGAATGTATTCCTCTGCAAATGTAGTAGTATTTGTAAACATCGAAGACTACTTTAAAGAGATTGATGCTGTTTTAAAAAATAAACCACTGTATCTTTCTGTATCATACGAAACAGACCTTTTAGCACTTGAAAAAATTGTGCCATTTTCTTCTGCATGGATTGAATACGCAGCATCAAAGCAAAACTTGACAATTGAAATCAGAACAAAAAGTACCAACTTCCAAGCTTTAGAAAACTTAAAACCTCAAGATAATGTAATTTTAGCGTGGACACTGTCTCCTCAAGAAATTATAGAAAAGTTTGAACATGGCACACCTTCTTTATCTTCTCGACTTTCTGCAATTAAAAAAGCTATAGAAAATGGCTGGAAAGTAAGACTTTGTTTTGACCCAATTTTATATATTGAAGACTGGAAACCAATTTATGAAAAGTTCTTAAGGCAGGTTTTCGAAAAGTTGAACCCTGATAAGATTGCAGATATTTCAGTTGGATTGTTTAGAATTCCAAAAGACTATCTTAAGAGAATGAAAAAAGTATTTGCAAACGAAATTACCTCTTTTCCTTATGAAGAATCACAAAATATTTACACTTACCCGAAAGAGTTAAAAGAAGAAATGATAAATACAATACTTTTAATACTTGGCAATTTTGCTCCTTCTTCGAAAATTTTTGTGATATAATTATAGCAGGAGTTTAATTTAAAGGTATGAGGTGGAAATATGAAGAAGAAAATCCTTTTGGCTGCCACCTTGATTCTTTTGGTAGTTATTTTCTCAGTAGCTTTTGCCATTACTTTTAAAGAATTTCACAAAACACCTGAAGGTGCAATTCGCTTTTATATCATTCTTCACAAAGGTCCATGGGCACTGTCTAATGTGAAAATTATCCATGGTGATTATATTGACAAATTTTATGGTCAGCAATACGTTGTCGAAGGCTTTACTGATAAAGCGACGGGTACGGAAATTTGGTTTTTCTATTTAAGAAAAAACGAATCAGGTCTTTGGGAGATATCTTCTGTTGGCTCAGGACCATAAACAAAGTCTCTTTTTTCACTGCCAGTATCATATTTTCAGCTATTTTAGCTCCGGCTCCTATTTTTTCTTGTATTTCTTTTGCAAATTTCCTTGTCTTTGTCTCATTAACTAACTCTGTAACATTTGATTCAAATTTAACCATACTACCTGCACATCCTTGTTTGACTCTCTCTACAAGCTGGACATATTCAATTTCGTATTCCTCTAAAAGCTTCAGTCAAATAATATAGAATGTTAGAATGGAATTGTCTTTGAGGTATAATAATTAAAATCACAAGGGGGTCTATTTTATGTGTGATACAATTGTTGCCTTGAAAAATTCAACGCTGAATAACTGTGTGTTATTTGGCAAAAACAGTGATAGAGAGAAAAATGAGCCTCATATAGTTATAAGAGTCCCCAGAAAGGAACATAAAAAAGGAGAAAAGGTCAAGTGTACATATATTGAAGTAGAGCAGGCAGAAGTTACATATGATTGTTTTTTATTTAAGCCATCTTGGATATGGGGCGCTGAAATGGGAGTTAATGAATTCGGAGTTGTTATTGGAAATGAAGCAGTGTTTACAAATCAAAGACAAGGTCCACCAGCACTTCTTGGAATGGATATTCTGCGACTTGCACTTGAGCGAAGCAAAACAGCAAAAGAAGCAGTTGACAACATTATTTACTTTATTGAAAGATATGGTCAAGGTGGAAAATGCGGATATACAAAGAATCTGAAATACCACAACTCATTTTTGATTGCTGACTTTGAAAATGCATGGGTATTAGAAACAGCAGGTGTCTATTGGGCTTTGCAAAAAGTTAAAGATGTAAGAAGCATTTCAAATGCGTTGAGCATAAGAAACGATTATGATATGAAAAGCAAGATGATAAAACAAGAAATTATTGATTTTAAAGAAGAGTTTGAAAACTCACTTATAACTAAATTTGCATGTGGTAATTTTAGACAGCAGCTTACCCAAAAAATGCTGGAAGAAAAAAAGGGAAAGTTAACTATAGAAGATTTCAAAAGCATATTACGATACCACTATAATTTAAATAGCAAAAATTTCTTGTATGGATCTATGAAAAACATTTGCATGCATTCAAAAAGCATTATCTCAAGTGAAACAACTGGAAGCTTTATTGTTGAATTAATTGACCGAAAAATAAACATCTTTGCAACTGGAAGTTCACTTCCATGTCTTTCTATATATAAGCCTCTATGGTTTGTTGAAAACAGAGATATTTTCTTTACCGAAGAGAAAACTGATCTTGCAATTAGGTATTGGCAAGCCCAGAGAAAAATTATAGAGAATGTTGAAAAAGGAAAAGTGGATAGAGATACTTATTTAAAAGAGAGAGATAAACGTGAAAAAGAACTTTTTGAACTTTCAAGAAATGTAAAAAATGACCTTGAGAAAGAAAACATAATAAAAATGGCTTGGCAATTTGAGTAATGTCTGCTTTATTTTCTCAATACAATAAAGCTAACCATACCTGTTAAATTGGAATTGAAATCTATCTAACTACCCTCAAGCCCAATTATTGCTGCGCCCAGAGCACCAACAATTTGCGGATCAAAAGGAATCAAAAGCTTGCTGTCAAGCCTTCTTTCAAGCTCTAAAACAACACCCTTGTTTTTTGCAACCCCACCTGTCATTACAAAATCCTTTTCACCTTTTACTCTATTTATTAACGAAATAGCTTTTATTGCCACAACCTTGTTAATAGCTCTTACTATATCCTCTCTTTTCTTACCTTGCGCGATGAGGCTTATCACTTCTGATTCTGCAAAGACAGTACACATACTCGAAATTGTCAAATCCTCTGTGAAATTTAAACACCTCGAAAAAGCTTCAAGCTCCAACTCCAAAACTCTTGCCATGTATTCAATAAACCTACCAGTGCCTGCCGAACATTTATCGTTCATAACAAAATCTATTACATTGCCATCTTCATCTATTTTTATAACTTTGCTATCCTGCCCACCAATGTCTATGATAGTTCTTGCACTCGGAAAAAGGACACGAGCCCCTTTTGCATGGCAAGTTATCTCTGTAACCTGCATGTTTGAAAATGGAATACTTATTCTACCATACCCAGTTGAGGTAATAAAGCTTATATCATCTTCGTTTATCCCAGCCATGCTACAAGCTTTTGAAAGAGCTAACTTTGCACTTGAGACCACGTCAAAACCAGTCTTTACTGTACAGTAACCTAAAATGTTCTTGCTACTGTCAATGACAACTGCATTGGTGGAAGTTGAACCACTATCAATCCCAGCAAAATACTTTTTATTAGAGATTGATTTTGAAGTAGTAGC